>CBFHXF010000146.1:0-1017 GCA_965659745.1 Bacteroidia bacterium | reverse complement strand
GCAGCAGTTCGAACGTGGCACAAACGACCTTAAATCAAGAGGCGCTTCGAATATCTAGCATGGTACATTTGTCGTCGGAGGAAAACGAAAGAACCGTAATCGTACCCTTGTGGGTTACGCGGTCGTTGTTCGACCGAGAAACGGAAATAAGTCATATTTCCCTCAAGACAAAAGGGAGTCCGTTTCTACTTCAGGGGGAAATCAACGAACGCCTGAAACCGTTAGGCTTGGTGGCGTTGAACCGACAGGAGCAGAATGAAACTATGTATAAAATGTTCAACACAGAAAAATGGTTTTCTTTTGCACTTTTGGTGTTTATTTTATTATTAATTAGTTTTAATCTGTATGGGGCGTTGCGGATGATGCGGATCGATAAACGGGAGGATATTTATATTTTGTCGGCCATGGGGATGCCCGAAAGAAAGCGGGCTTCTATATTTACTTGGGAGGCTTTTTTTGTTTCTGGCTTGGGTACTTTGATAGGATTGGTTTTGGGAATTTTACTAATCTTGTTTCAGCAAAGATTTGGAATTATCACCACACAGGCAACGTTTGAGTTGGTGTATCCGGTATCGTTGCGATGGGGGGATGTATTGATGGTAGCGGTTATTTGTATTGGTTTAACCCCGATGGGTTTGGTTGGACGGTCGAGAAGCTAGCCGTATTTTTTGCTTATCTTTGCGGCATGAACCGTCCCATTAGAATACTTATCGCCAAAGTGGGTCTTGACGGACACGATCGCGGCGCTAAGGTTATCGCTGCGTCTCTTCGTGATGCGGGTATGGAAGTTATTTATACGGGATTGCGCCAAACGCCAGAAATGGTGGTGCAAACGGCGCTGCAGGAAGACGTAGATGCCATTGGGGTGAGTATTTTAAGTGGTGCGCACAACACGGTTTTTCCAAGAATTCTTCAGTTGATGAAGGAAAAGGGATTGAACGACGTATTGCTTACCGGCGGGGGAATTATTCCAGACAACGATGCCAACGAACTCAATAGTTTAGGTGTGGCGCGTTT
>CBFHXF010000145.1:0-1022 GCA_965659745.1 Bacteroidia bacterium | reverse complement strand
TTGTTCCACAGTTAAAACTGTGGGTCAAGAGGGTCGGTGCAGGGGTTTTCACAGTTGGGCTGGAAGTAGGTTCCTGCTTGTTCCACAGTTAAAACTGTGGGTCAAGGGGTCGGTGCAGGGGTTTTCACAGTTGGGCTGGAAGTAGGTTCCTGCTTGTTCCACAGTTAAAACTGTGGAGTCAATAGGGTAGGTGCAGGGTTTGCACAGTTGTGTTCGTCGCAGGTTTCCTAGAGTGGGAATTGTAATATGTTTTTAACATAATACAAAATAATGCCGCATTTAAGCGTTTTGGATTGGGATTTCAAAAAGAGGTTTAAGGCTAATTTGATATGTCTTTTTGATTTTTTATCTCTAAAAATTGTTATATTTGACAATAATTTGAGATATTTTGAACTATATAACGTTTGAAAAACAGTTAAAGCCATTTCCAGTATTTTCAATTCAGGACATTGAAAAGCGCTTTCCGGGATTCGATTACCGAAGGTTAGTGGAGTGGCAGAAGAAAAAGTATATATTAAAAATTAGAAATGGGTTTTATACGTTCAATCCTACAATGGGCGGGGAATCCTTTCTTTACAATGTAGCCAATAAGATATGGAAGCCTTCCTATGTTTCATTAGAATCGGCCATGTCATATTACGGCTTCATACCCGAAGGTGTTTTTACTATCACCTCGATTACCACCCTAAATACGGCTCGGTATCAAACGCCTGTCGGCAGTTTTAGTTATCGAAGTATTCATCCAAAACTTTTTTTTGGATACAAACTCGAAGTGATTAACGGAATTAAATTTGCAATTGCCGAACCGGAAAAAGTAATTTTAGATTTTTTTTATAGAAAGAACGTTTTTTCAATTGAGGATATAAAAGCAATGCGATTTAATTTATCTCTGATGTCAGAATTGATTAATATTAACAAGTTAAATAGTTATCTTGACGTATATGATTCTAAAGTTTTGAACACGAGGATTGCAATATTTAAAAAAATAGTCTATGCTGAATGTTAAAGAAATAAAATCCTAC
>CBFHXF010000144.1:0-1158 GCA_965659745.1 Bacteroidia bacterium | reverse complement strand
GCCACATAGCACCATCAAGCCCTCTTCTATTTCTCCTACTACTTGATTGTTCACCGAAACATTAGCTGCTTTCACCCGTTGGATTACCCATCGCATAACACAAAGTTACAAAAGCACTTGCGTATCATTGTGATAATATGTTGTTAATTATAATACGAAGCCCTAATTTTGATCAATGAGCTTATCTGTATTACGTACCTCCGCTGTGCTCTTTACCGCATTATTCTCTTTTAAAAGCCTTTCTTCACAATCTTTTAGATTGGGAATGCGCGCTCAGAAAGATTCCATGATTTATTATGTGGTGAACGAAACCGATCAAGTAGCCAATGCCGGAGCCATTATTTGTACCTGGTTTCACAATACCGAACTGATGGTTTTTTGGCCGGCCGATTTAGGCATTGGACTCGGAACGGTGACCCAAACGGGTACGTTTGCAGGGAAAAACGTACAATTCAACAGAAGAACGACACAAAGGGTTTCTTTCGATTTTGATATTTATCCGGGTGATTCACAGGAGTTTGTAACCGTTCAAAATTATAGCGAACAACCGCAAGAAGTGATGTGCGCCAATATCCGATTGTTCTACTTCGACACGGCTGGAAGAGACCGCGAAGCCGATGTGTATCCAATCGACCAAAATCCATGTCCATTCAAGCAGGTGTATATGGTAGGCAATTTTACGAATGACGGCATACGGTTTTGGACCACGGCCAACCGATTGCTGCACTATTCCACTACCTGCACTACGGGTTTTGATGTAGTGGTTATCGATCGGTCTTCGTTAGAACCTACACCGGTGCCAGGGCAAACACCCTTGTGTAATGATGGTAAAAAATGGACCACTTGGGGACATTCCTTCAATGAGCAAGTGTATTACCATTTCGATTTTACGGATACCACGCATATAACCGCTTTTGTTGACTTGGTGGAAGCCATCAATCCCGGCGATCATGTGTTCATATCTCATGCCAGTCGGAACGCCGTTAACATGACCGATACGCGGGTAATGGCTGCCCTTGAAACCCTTGGGGGTGATCCGGGTTTGGTCTCTTACCAAGGCAAATTAATAGGTGATAAAGTATGGATGGCCTACGGGAATAAAAGCAGCGATAAAGGAACATTGGAGGTATTCAGTAATGTAAGTGTTAAAAAAGAATA
>CBFHXF010000143.1:0-1215 GCA_965659745.1 Bacteroidia bacterium | reverse complement strand
TGGCCTAAATGTCCGCGTTTGCCGCCATGCCAATCGATGGAGTCGATACAGCGAATGGTTCCGGTATATTTTTCAACAGCGATGAGGACTTTGCCGTCGTAAACGAACGCAAAACTATCGTTTACGGCAAGCCCGTTGAAGCGGTTGGTTAAGTTAAACGTGGGATGGATTACGGTATTGGATAACTCATAAAATTCCGTGTATTTTGAAAAATCCACTTTATAATGGTACCCATTTAACGAGTCATTTGAAAAATATAGACCTCTAAAATTAGTCCAATAGGAGTTAGTAATATATCCCATGGTATCATAAACAACAACATGTTTTAGGTAATTCATTAAGGAATAATAATTTCCATTTAAATCGATCACAGATCTGACAATATCTTGACCCACATTAACAGAATCTTCTGAAATTAAATGTGCTATTGCACTTATGGTATCATTAATCGGATCTACTGTGAAGAGGTTAATTGGTCGATTTTGTCCCCCACCTGAAGCAAAAAGTTTTTTTAAGGTACAGTTAAAATTTAAATCCCAAAGTTCTGGTGCATCTGGGCTACTATTTGACATGTAATTGTTATAATTCCCTAAATGATTTAACTGGATAATTCGAGGTCCAATTCGTGAGTCAAAACCAGGACCCATGAATATTACATCTTTGATCTTATTTATTATAAACGCTCCAGGGTGATAGTTTGAATGTCCTGTTGAATACCAATTATTCAAGGGTAGTTGCCCCGAAAAAATCCATAATAACTTTCCTTTTGTATCGTATTTCGCTAATTCGGGATATTGGATGCATGAACTCATCACTATTGATTTGTTAGAGTTGTCAAAATCGAGATGAAGCGGTAGGTTTGAAAAGTCAAGAGAAGTTCCTCCCCCAGAGTCAATAAAACTATCAATAACTTTTACATATGGGTCTATAATTATATCCTGTTGAATGGGATGTGCAATATCGATATGCAGATTTAAGTGGCCATTTTCAAATCGATACTCACAGGGTATAATTCGATCTTCTTGAATGGCAATCAATCCTGAATCCATTAACCCAAAATGTTCGGCACGATAAATCATGCTTTTGTCTTGCAATTGATAGGTTTTACCACCATTTAGTTGCATTTGTATGTCGTGCGGATCAGCACCCGGATGCAAGATGAAACCGTATTTAAAATGTCCCATTTGGTAGATGGGTAGGGTTTCATAATACACA
>CBFHXF010000142.1:0-1248 GCA_965659745.1 Bacteroidia bacterium | reverse complement strand
TTCCGGTGGTACAGCAAACCAAAACTACCACGCGCACCAAAATAATGATGGTAACACCACAAGGTCAGATTACCGAAAGATGGATGGATTGATTTGCGATATAGTTAAAATTCAAATACATCCATTCAAACCCGCATATATTTCTGTAATATCATAAAACAAAAAAACCGGCTTTACGCCGGTTTTTTTCACTCCAACACCACCCAACTCGGACAGTGATCGCTATGCTTTGCATCCGCATCTATGCCCGAACCCCCTATCTTCTCGGCCAATCCCTGACTCACCGATATATAGTCAATCCGCCACCCCTTATTATTGGCCCTCGCATTCGCCCGAAAACTCCACCAAGTGTAATGATGAGGCTCCGCGTGCAATTCACGGAAACTATCTACAAATCCACTCTCAAACCAACGGTCCATCCACGCACGCTCCTCAGGCAAAAATCCCGAACTGTTCTTATTGCTAACCGGATCGTGAATGTCGATCGCCCGGTGACACACATTATAATCGCCGCAAACCACCAAATTGGGCTTCGCCTTTCGTAAATCTTCCACATAATCAAAGAAATACTCCAAAAAACCCATCTTTACATCCTGCCTCGAATCGCCCGAAGAACCGCTCGGAAAATACACGCTCAACACACTCCCCCAGTCATAATCGGCCCGAATGACCCTGCCCTCCGCATCAAACAACTCATGTCCGCAGCCATAAACCACCGCGTTCGGCTCCTCCTTACTAATGATGCCCACCCCACTGTATCCCTTCTTCTGTGCCGAATACCAATAACACGAATAGCCCAGCGACTCAAATTCTGCCGCATCGATCTGCTCCGGCAGCGCCTTCAACTCCTGGAAACACACAATATCCGCACCCGATTCTTCAATATACCCGCGCAATCCCTTCGAAGCCGCACTCCGAATACCATTAACATTATACGTTGTAATTTTCATGATTCAATACTTCCCAAAGTTCGCAAATTTTTCCCATTCCCATTCTAAAGATCGCACCAAAACCTTTCACAGCGCGTCTCGATACCATTTCTTCACTGCGTTCCGAAATCACTCCACCCACAGCATATAACCCGATTCATAATTAACTTCCACCCAACCGTCCTCTTCCACCCGGTTCGAACTGCTTGTTTTATGCGGAAGCTCAAGCGTTTCTCCTTGCAAATTCCAAACTAAATTTTTGGTGGAAACCCCCTCACACCGACCACAAGGCAATAAGGATATATTCGTATCCTTGGGA
>CBFHXF010000141.1:0-1255 GCA_965659745.1 Bacteroidia bacterium | reverse complement strand
AAATTCAAAACAATCCGAACCCTATTTATGTCGAAACCAGCAATCTTTGCGCTCGTTTTCGTACATTTTGAATACCGTATTCACGGGAGCACCGTGCCTTAACTGCCCGTTGAACTGGGTCCTTGTTAAATAATTAAAAGCCCCCATATCACCGGTAAACGCCGTTTCGTTGGCGTGATTCGCGTGTTCATGAATCAACCACAACCGCGTGATAAAATCACACATCAATGCCGCGTGCCCCCCAATAATTCCGCAATTCAAGAGCGCTTCATTCCCAAAACGCGCTTCATAATCGGCAAAATCAGGAATTTGACCCCGTAAATGCGCAGAGTGATTCTGCATCCATTCATTATTAAGAATTTTCGGTTCATCCCCACAAAAAAGAGCCGTCGGATCCTCTAAAAAACCAGCCTCTAAAAACGGATTTTGAACCATCACCACATCCGATACATCGGTTACAAAAACAGCGTCTAACTCATTCACATAATGCTCCAAAAAATCACGATATACGCAATAGCGATATACGTTGGGATTGAACTGAGGCTTGTAATTTACCCTAATAAAGGAAACATATTCATTCTGATAGGTATCACACGTTGCCACACTAAAATTGTTATGAAAAATAATGCCGCGTACCTTGTGAGCCGCAACCGACTCGGCCCAATCACGCACCAATGCATAGTTATCATCCTCCAGCACCATACTGCGATTGGCGTCGTAAACGCCTGTTATATGACAGGCCATTACGAGATTCCTGTGGCTACCTAAATTAACATTCTCGTTAGCCATAGCCTAAGAAATAGCCAAATTGGCTTTCTTCAAAGAAGAACAAATACTATTGGGAATATTCCGGTGATAGATATAGGTTCTTAAATCTACTTTTTTTGCGCGAAACTGATGTTGTGCCCTTTCGAAAAAATCGGCATCGGCGGCAAACCCGCTTTTGAAGTGAATATTTCTAAATACCTGCTTACGGCCAAATAAAGTGCCGAACAATGTCGCCTCATCTAAATGGATGAGTTTCGTAAAATCATCTTTATCCGGAACGTAGTAATCTTCATGGCTATCTACTATAGTTTCCGTAGTGGAACATATCAAATCATAGGTTTCGACTTCTCGCAAACAAGAGCTCAGATGATACGGCTTGTACTGATCGTCGCTGTCGATTATGGTAATAAATTCACCGGTACTATTCAATACACCGCGGTTGATAGATTCCGATTGTCCCCTGTTACTATGCCGTATGTAGACAATT
>CBFHXF010000140.1:0-1299 GCA_965659745.1 Bacteroidia bacterium | reverse complement strand
TTCCATTCTATGGAGGTTTGGCTATATCCTACGGTGCGCTTTGTTTTGCGATTTTGGGCATTTAAGGAGCTTGCTAACGCAATGAAACAGAGGGATAATACGAAGTATTTGGCTTTCATGTGAGTAGACAAATATAGGGTTTTCGTTTGATTTAAGGGGTTTATTAGGGGTTCCGGTTTGAGGCGGCTTCCACCGAGAAGTTTATCGAAAAAAAAGCAAACTATTTGGAATTGGCTTAACAGTTTGTTAATTTGGATTTGATAACAATTTTTGTTTCACTCTAAAACTAGCTATTATGAGCCAAAAAAAATCAGACAAAGGAAAACTATTCAAGAAGCTACACCAACTTCAAAAGCGCATGACCCGAATGCATGTGAACGATGGGCATTCGGAAGATAAATACAAAATCCGACAGTCGCGAATAAGCAGTTTGTTAGAAGCAATTAAAGGAAGTGGCCGCAAGGCAAAGCCGATTTAAGGCGATATAAAATGCGTGTAAAGGGCTGTTTCAGGAATGAAGCAGCCCTTTTTGTTGGGGTGATTATTCAAATTAGCCCTTATTTTTGTCTGATGGTATCGATCTCAAAACGGATTAAATCATTGACATTGGGTTTGGCATTTTGTGGTTTGTTACAAGCGCAAACGAGCCAAGATAGTTTGTTTATTCGCAAGATTTACGATGAGGCATTGCTTCGTGGACATGCTTATGCGCGCTTGGGACATTTGTGCAAAGATATTGGTCCGCGATTGAGCGGCTCCGACAATGCCGAAAAAGGCATTGAATGGTCGGTGAATATGTTGAACACGTATGGTTTTGATTCGGTGTATAAACAACCGGTGATGGTGCCTCGATGGGAAAGAGGCAAACGCGAGCCTTTATTTATAAAGTCATGGTATTTGGTTTCTTTATTGGGACGATTTGAAAGCGGTCAAATTGCAAAAGCTCAATTAGAAATAAATAAAAGTGTTTATAACTCATCTCCTGACCCGTCAATGGAATGCAATGGTTATTTGAATTGGTTGGTTAATCAAAATTTAAATTTCAGAACTATTAACCATCGCATTCCTGAAAACACCTTATTTCCAATGGAATTATCGGCTATGGGTGGTAGTATTGGAGGCAAAGCACAAGGTAAAATTGTGGTGATTCGGGATAAAAATCAATTAGACAGTTTGGGTAAATTGGGTCGCTTGAAGGATCGAATCGTATTGTTGAACCGACCTTTTGAAGAAGATTTTATCAAAACGTTCAAGGCGTATGGTTCCTGCGTTTCCCAACGGGTTTACGGAGCCGTTTGG
>CBFHXF010000139.1:0-1322 GCA_965659745.1 Bacteroidia bacterium | reverse complement strand
CTAAAACCCGGCGGACATTTCAGTATTTCCGACATCGTTTTGGTTGGTCAACTTCCCGACGAATTAAAGAATCAAGCCGAGCTTTATGCCGGATGCGTTTCTGGGGCCATACAAATGAACGATTACCTCGACTTAATTGCCCATGCAGGATTCCAAAATATTACGGTCCAAAAGAAAAAGACAATTCTACTGCCCGATGATATCTTGAACAATTACTTAACTGAGACTCAAATTGATAATTTCAAAGCCCGTGCCATGGGAATCTTCAGTATCACAGTTTATGCAGAAAAAGCCGCTGCAACTAGCAAACCCAAGCCCATTATAGCCATTGCCGATGTTGATGCAGAAATGGGATCGATCTGCGAGCCTGGGTCCGGTTGTTGCTAAAAAAAAGAGTCCCCTATTTGCGTTTGGAAAACAAAAACAGCTCGTTGAAATATCAGATTGCGGCTAAAAAATAAAACGATGATTGCTCTTGAAAGACAAAATCAGCTCATAGAGATTGCACACATACTGCAGACTCAAATAGATAAAAATGGACATTTGAACCTGCATTTTATATGCACACACAATTCCCGTCGCAGTCAATTCGCCCAAGCCTGGTCGCATGCCCTGGCCCAAGAGCGCCATTTGCCGATATCCAGTTTTTCGGGAGGCGTAGAAATTACCGCTTGTAATTCCCGCACGGTTGAGGCACTCAAACGTGCGGGTTTTGAAATTAATATCCCCCAACTTAATGACAATCCGCATTATCTTATTCGGTGGAAATCGGGCACGCCGCTAACCTTATTTTCAAAATTATACGACGACAGGGCAAACCCAAAGTCCGACTTTTTTGCCTTGATGACGTGCTCCGATGCCGATGATAATTGTCCGTTTATTCCCGGCACCCTTCAGCGCATCCCTCTCAGATACAAAGACCCAAAATATGCAGACGATACGTCCGAAGAAACTACGGCTTATGATTTATGCTGCAATACAATCAAAACCGAAATCCAATTCATTTTTGACCAATTGAATTCTTAAAATGGAATAATGAACAAAATCGTTACCTACTCAACACCCTCAAATTTTATCATATCATAAACGTCATTAAACACCATGTCCGCGGCCCGTACTAATTTCATAATAGATAATTAAAATATATAATACCTTCGAAAAACAACCTAAAATATTAAATTCAATATAACATATGGGACTAACCAAAACCGATTTATACAACGAGCAAGATTTAGAAATGGCAGCCATTGCCAAGGCCCTTGCCCACCCTGCCCGAATTGCTATTATAAGATGCTTATTGACTTCTAAACAATGCATTACCG
>CBFHXF010000138.1:0-1336 GCA_965659745.1 Bacteroidia bacterium | reverse complement strand
AATTGATTGAATTTGAACGTATTTTCATCGGTGAATGACATGAACGCCTCCTTTCAACCTCTGCTTATAAGCTTTAGGGTATTAATTAACAGACTCAAAAGTGGGGTCGCTATCTTTAGCCTCTTTGCTTGTACCGGCATTGTGTCGGCGCAAGTCGGTGTGAATACCACTTCCCCCGTGAATCCATTGGATGTGGTGGGCGATACCGCCGCCGCCGCCAAAACCGGTACCGCTAAAAATGGCGTGCTTCGATTGGCAAGCAGCACCACTAACGGCGTTTTAGATGTGGGTTTGGCCAAAGACAATTACGCGTGGTTGCAAGCGCGAAATGCCACTAACTACGCCACCACCTTGCCGTTGCTGCTGAATCCCAATGGCGGTAACGTCGGTGTGAATACGGCTTCCCCCGATGAAAAATTAACGGTGCAGGGCAATGTTCAGGCCAGCGGGAAAGTGATAGCGGCCGGGGCCGGACAGATACTGAATATGGTGTTTTTGAATGAAGCCGATTTGGGATTTAATTCAAGCATAACGGTGAGCGGCAGTAGCGAAGTAACCCTCGTTTCGTACACCTATACCCCCGTTTCGAGCAGCTCGAAGATTTATGTAGAATACGATGGCCGCGCGCGATTGAGCGGAAGTAATACCGATGTGGCAGAAACGTTTTTGAATATCGGGGGAACCCGGGTGCAAACCAATACCATGCGTTTCGACGGCGGTTCGTCGGGCGGTGGTGGCGGTCGCGGTAATCCGCCTTTCCCCATTATGGGCTATTACCAAAATAGCAGTACCAATTCGGTAAGTATCACTGTTTCGGCTTTTCGAACCAGTACCGACGATAATTTGACGGTTTTTCCAGATGCCACTTTAATAATTAAGGAGATCGCACGATGAGGAATTTGTTTTTTTTACTCTTGGGAAGCCTTGTCACGCCGGCGTTTTCTCAAACGGGCATTGGCACGAATGCACCCGTGAATAATTTAGATGTAGTAGGCGCTTCTGCGGCAGCAGCCACTTCGGGCAGTGCGGCGAATGGCGTGCTGCGCATTCAAAAATCAGGCGGCAATGCCGCCCTCGATGCAGGCGTTAATGGCACTACGAACGCATGGATACAGGCGCGCGATGCGTCTAATTATGCGAATTCAAATAATCTATTATTGAATCCCACCGGCGGTAAAGTGGCCATAAACGGGGGCGAAGGCAATGAAATTCTCACGGTTAACGGCAATATCTATGTGTCGGGAAGTGTGAAGGCCGCGCAAGCAGGACAGGTTTTAAACTCGGTGGTGCTGAACGAAAGCGATTTGTCGAAAAGCAGTGCCACTACGGTGGCCAA
>CBFHXF010000137.1:0-1475 GCA_965659745.1 Bacteroidia bacterium | reverse complement strand
AAGGTTGGTAGAATACGGCACCACAAATGAGGTGAGCTTCACTAAAACATTCTTTTTACTTCCGGGTTTGAATTTGCCATTCAATTTTTCTTTTTGAATTTGAGTACCGTCGTATGTCCATGTATGACAAAGGGCATCAAATCCGGCACTCGCATAGTACATATAGTTATTATAGTACTCGCTGCCTACTACGGATTTTTTATATTGGTTTTCGAAATCAAACGAATCGATCAACAAGTAACAATCATCTTTGGTGGCAAAATCGGTTCCAAACTTGTAACTCACAAATGGAAAAATTTGGAAGTGGGCGTTAAAGACTATACCACCTACGCTGAGTGATTGGCCTCTGTACCAGCGGTTGTTCAACCTGATTATGGATAGATTCCGATTTTCTCCATCGCCGTTTACCCAAGAATTGGTCACGATTACAGGTAAATTGTTGGTTTCGCTGCATTCCACGGTTAAAATATAATCATAATCAAGGGTGATGGGTTTACTAAAAACGGCATCACGGAGCAATCGATTGAAGGTTAGGGATCCGGTAACGGTATCGATTTTGACTAAAATAGAGTCTACCGCGGCACCTCTGGGTAATGAGTCGGGACCTGCCTTGTATATTTTAGCGTAAACATTACGGAACGTATTTCTTGCGTTTGTATCCCAAGGTGTGTAGGCATAAAAGCGAAACCCTTTCACGGTAATTTCCTGTGGAGCTCCAAAAAATTGACCTACCTGTTGACCGTTACCAATAGAAATTAAAGGGTAACCCGTAGACGATAAATCGGTAAATGAAGTGGTGTCGGTTCCGCAACTGCTGGGATTGGTAAGTCCGCGTTTCTGGATGTTTTTGGATGCCACTTGTATGTTTACGGGACTTCCACTTACGGTGCCGGGAACGCTTGTAATTTGTCCGAAGCCGATAGCGAAAATTCCCAAAAATAAAGAGAAAAGTATGTGTTTTTTCATATTGAATTTAAGTGTAAAGTAATAACATAGCGGCAGAATAAACAAGGGATACTTTTGGGATGGGACAAAAAATTACAAGCGTATTGCTATAAATGGAGTAATTTTGTTTTGTAATAATTTATCCTCCTATGAACTCAAATCAAATTCTTAAAGGAAAAAAAGGAATCATTTTTGGTGCTTTGAACGACGCGTCAATCGCGTGGAAAGTAGCCGAACAATGTGTAGCCGAAGGTGCACAAATTGTATTGACAAACGCGCCTGTATCGGCTAAAATAGGACAAACGGCCGAGTTGGCTGAAAAATTAACTGCGCCTTTAATTTATGCCGATGTAACCAAAATGGAAGATCTCGAACATTTGGTATCCGAGAGCATGAATTTGCTTGGCGGTAAATTAGATTTCGTATTGCACAGCGTGGGTATGAGTTTAAACGTGCGTAAAAAGCGCGATTACACCGATATCAACTATGATTTCATGCACACCACCTTAGATATTTCTTCTATGTCGTTT
>CBFHXF010000136.1:0-1549 GCA_965659745.1 Bacteroidia bacterium | reverse complement strand
TCAGTACGATAATGGCTTTGCCTTTTTGAGCCCCACCCACTTTTTCAATTCCCATAGAGGTGGTTTCAGTAAACTCATCTATGTTGGCACGGGTACCCGGTCCAGCAGATTTAGATGCAATAGAGGCCACAATTTCTCCATAGTATACAGGAGTAATGCGACTTACTGCGGCTACGATGGGAATAGTAGCCTGTCCACCACATGTTACCATATTCACGTTCGGCACGTCCTGTAGGGAAGCCAAATTAACGGCGGGAACCATAAACGGACCAATAGCGGCAGGAGTTAAATCTATCACCTTTTTACCTGGGAAAGCGCTGATTTTATCGTAATTATACAAATGTGCTTTGGCACTGGTAGCATCAAACACAATCGAAATTTCGTTCCATTCGGGCATGGCGATCAAGCCATCTACGCCTTCGTGAGTGGTAGCAACACCCATACGCTGGGCTCGCGCCAAACCATCGGATTGGGCGTCGATCCCTACCATGACCGACATTTCTAAATTTTGCGAATAACGCAAAACTTTTATCATCAAATCGGTTCCGATATTTCCAGAACCTATAATCGCTACTTTTTTCTTTGTTTGGGTCATAATGAAAACCTACTTATTTAACTGCCATTGGTTAGAATTTAGTGACTGCCCATGCGAAGCCACTAAATTAAACGCTCAAGAATCCGCCTTAATTGATCTGTGCACATGTAACATATCGCCATAATTTCACAACGGATCCACAGAAAAGCTCACTTCACCGAGTCCAGCTATATGGGCACTGAAAGAATCCCCCGCCGCAATAGGAACCATAGGTCCTAAAGCACCCGACAAAATGATATCACCTTTATTAATGGGAACGCCTCTTTCCACAAACGTATTGCACAACCATAATACCGCGTTCAACGGATTACCCATACAGGCTTTGGCAATACCTTCGGATGCCAATTCTCCGTTGCGGAACAATTCCATTGCCGCATTTTCGAAATCTATTTGATCCGGTGCGACATGGGCTTCCCCCAAGACAAAATGAGAGGCCGAGGCATTGTCGGCTACGGTATCGGTAATGCGGATATTCCAATTTTCCACCCTTGAGCCTACAATTTCGATAGCGGCACATACATAATCTATTTTGGATAGTAAATCCGAAATGTGAGCAACCGGTTGCGTTATAGCCTCTTTTAAAACGAAGGCCATTTCGGCTTCTGCTTTGGGTTGAATGAGGAAGGAAAAGGGAATTTTGCCGTTGTTGGGCAAATGGGTATGGGCAAAAAGCACACCGAAATCGGGTTGATTGACCCCAAGTTGTTTCTGCACCGATTCGGAGGTAAGTCCGATTTTAATGCCCACTTTTCGAGCGCCTTGGTCGATAAAATGAGCTACTAATTTTTCTTGAACGGCATAGGCCGTATCGATATCGGTTTCTCCTATTAATTCGCGAACGGGAGCGATCGCTTGGCCACTTGAAAATGCATTTTTTAGATTTTCAAAGGCGGATTGTACGGCAGATTGATTAGACTGCATGGCTACAAAGGTACGTATTTGTCAGTTTTTGCG
>CBFHXF010000135.1:0-1571 GCA_965659745.1 Bacteroidia bacterium | reverse complement strand
TTGCCGTGGACGTTTGTTTACCCTCAAAGGTACCCAACCCAATCCGGGAACCTTCTTTTATCAATGGTCAGACGGAAGCAGCGGTTCTGAAAAAAACATATACGAAACAACCACGATCAGTTTAACTACCACCTCTCCGGGTTGCGGATCGCGAACGGATATTGTGAATGTGTATCAAGCCAATTGCGATTGTGAAATATGTGTGCCTAATGCCATTACGCCCTATAATTCAGATGGGAAAAATGACGAGTGGCTTCCCAGAACCGATTGTAAATACGCCAATTGTACCATTAAAACGGGCAGTTACCGCATCTATAATAGATGGGGTGAAAAGATTGCCGAGAATCCTATTGAAGTAGCCTGGAATGGTAAAGATGCCAAAGGAGAATTCGTGCCAAGAGGCGTTTATATATATAATATTTCAATTGTTTTCGACGAATCGGTAGAAGGCAATCGCATCGTCAATGAAAGCGGTGATATAACGGTTTATTAAACAATTGTGCCTTTAATTCGGGTAGTTTAGAATCTTATAGCTCCGGATTTCTGCAGATAATAATATAAAAAGCCGGCTTGATGAGAGCCGGCTTTTTTATGGGTTTACCTTGTCCTGAAATAGGTTGAATATTAACCCATCGTGTTTTTGTTATACACAGTTTATTTAGGATTGACTTATCTTGATATTAAAGAATGACCCATCCAGAAAATTACCGATGTAACCTTAACTATTTAACAAAAACTTCTATTGACGCGCTCAACTTACTTCCGTAACTCGCGTGTGCTCCATCGGCAAATTGTAAGCCAATTTTAGTTTTGCCTTTAGGTAAATCTAAAGTATCGGCAGTTTGACCTTTTCCGTAGTGAATGTGGCGTTCGTTTGCAGGAACTACATCGCCGGTTGCGATAGAATCGCTACCTATTAATAAATGGTGGTGGCCTGTGCCAGGAGTTAACTCACCCGCAGGGCGAACTGTCATGCCTTCTACTCCAAATTCAAGAGCCACCGGATTGCTTACCGTATCGCCATTGTTTAAATTAGCAAAATAAACCCTTCCTGATGCGGCTTGCATTTCAGATGGATCTTTGCTTTCGTGATTGTGTCCCGCATGTTCGTCTGTAGCTTCAGTTGCTCCAGAACCACAAGAAAAAATACTAATGGCGGTAATTGCGCCAAGAAATAAACTCGTTAATCGTAAATTCGTCTTCATTTAATACAAAGTTATCGTTTGATACTTGCATTAACAACGGTCATGTATTAAATTTGTTTAAACAAATATGAATCTAAAACAAATAGAACTCATCATGGCACCCCCAGAGCCGCATTTCGTTGGCGATGGTTTTAGGGTACATACATTTATTCCGAGCAGCTATCGGGTAGACATGCACCGCACCAATCCATTCATTATGATGGATTATAATTCTAAGCATTATTTTGCTCCGACCGATACCCCCAGAGGGGTAGGCGTGCATCCCCACCGCGGTTTTGAAACGGTTACCATTGCTTACAAAGGCCGTGTGGCCCATCACGATAGCAGTGGCGGCGGCGGTGTAATAGGAGAGGGCGATGTGCAATG
>CBFHXF010000134.1:0-1599 GCA_965659745.1 Bacteroidia bacterium | reverse complement strand
CGAAAACAAAGGACAATACGATCATATCGACTCCAATATTGCCGCGGTTATGTGGACGGGAACGCACAATATTTACCTCTATAAAAATCAAGCAGGGTTTTCTTGGAACTTCTTTGCCCCTCCCTTGAAAAAAAGAAAAACCAAGCATCCCAAATCATTCTCAACCAAGGAAATTGAAGGCGATATTTTCGATTCATCTCAAGAATCTGATTTTCAAGCAACCAACGATAGCATTCAGTTGCTTTTTAGCCAATCCTGTGAAAAACCACACATTATCTTTGATGCCCAAAGTCAATCCGATTTCTATTGGACCTTTGGTCCGTCAGAGTGGAACGCCCATGGATTCAAAAGAATCATCTACAAAAACATTTACCCGAATATCGATTGGTATGTAGAAGCCATTGAAAACGGAAAACATTTTTTTAAATACGGCTTCGTGTTGCATCCGGGCGCGAATCCCATTCATATCCAAATCTTATTGAAAGGAGGCGCATTCAAAAACCTCAACCCAAATTCGGTGAGATACCAAGGAATTCATTTTGCTCTTCTGGATTCAGGCTGGAATGCCACCCTAGAATCCAAACCCGTAAAATGTAAGCTCCAACTAAACAATAACCTGCTCTCGGTTAAATTAACAAACATCAAAATACCGCTCACTAAAACGATTGAGATAGATCCTTATGTGTCTGTGATTGATAGTCTGTTAGATGTTGGAATTGGGTTTAATAATAGGACAAATTTCTCAAATTTAATCTCGCAAATGGATTTTGATGCGGATGGAAATGCCTATGTAATGAGTGCCGCAGTTAAAGTTCCACAAATAGCCAAGTACGATACTATGGGTGACCTTAAATGGATTTTTTCAGGAGAATTACCCTTGTTAAAATGGACTTCAGGCGACAACGTGAATAATACAATTGGTGGATTTACCGTCAATAAACTAAATCATACATTGTACATGGGTCCAGGTATTAATGCAAAACCAGGTGGTCCTAGAATTATTCGTCTTAATACAATTAATGGTAATTACGACAATTACATATCAAATAGTCGTGCTGATGCTCCAGAACTATGGGACTTAAGTTTACACTGCAAGACCAAATCTTTATTTGGCGCAGGTTCGAATTGGGGGGATAATATTAATTTATTTACTGTTGATCCGTTTGTTGACAGTATAAGAGCCCAAAAGTATAGATTTACTGATCGCAAATCAATTGAAGATCCTCAAGATATAATTCGATCTGTTATTGATATCCACGGTAATTTTTTCAATATACTGAATTTCCAAAATTTTGATCGAAATGACCCCAATTGGGGCAAAAATTTTAATCTCTTGTATTATGTCAATGACTCATTAAATGGGTACCATTATAAATTGGATTTTTCAAAATACACGGAATTTTATGAATTAGCCAATACAGTAAACCATCCCACATTTAGCTACACCAACCGCTTCAACGGCCTCGCCGTAAACGACAGTTTTGCGTTCGTTTACGACGGTAAAGTCCTCATCGCCGTTGAAAAATATACCGGAACCATTCGCTGTATCGACTCCATCGATTGGCATGGCGGCAAACGCGGACATTTAGGACAGTCCGG
>CBFHXF010000133.1:0-1601 GCA_965659745.1 Bacteroidia bacterium | reverse complement strand
ACAAACACACCCTTTTACCCACATTCTCAGGTAAAATCTGGTGCACTAACGCATAAAACGCCTTTCCCGTATACACTGGCTCCAAGGGAAGGTCCAGCTGTGCTCGGGCTTCCCCCAAGAAATCTAAAAGTACCGGCGGCATTTTGGCATAGCCCCCAAAATGATAATCGGATATTAATTCTACTTCGTCGAAAACGCCCCATTCCCGGAGCGACGCAATTTGCTCCGCTTCATTGCGCAAAACCAGCACCGCCAATACCCGCGTTTGAGCTCCTGCCTTCCTCAACGCCCGCGCCAAACCCGCAGCCGTAGTACCCGTGGCACTTGCATGCACCACCACATCGGGAAAATCACCCTCCCAACTGCGCACCAACTCCTCAAATCCGGGTAGTCCTAATTCACCTCGACCGCCCTCCGGAATGACCAAATTACGGCGACCTTTATATCCTGAAAATTCCTCCGATAAAACCGCTTTATCGCGATACGCACTCCTTGAAATATAATTCAATTCCATGCCTTTTTCAACGCAAAAATCCAGATAGGGGTTCCGAACGCCTTCATCGCCACGAACTAAGCCTACGCATGGAATTTTCATATCGTAACACACACTCGCCGTGGCAATTAAATGATTGCTAAACGCACCTCCAAACGTAATAATCCCCTGGTATGATTCCTGAAAATACCTGTGCAACCAACCCCGTAATTTACGGGATTTATTGCCTGAAACCACAGGATGAATGCGATCGTCTCGCTGCACCGAAAATGGGTATATGTGCGACTCCGATTTCCATTCGAAAAAATCCATCCCAGGCTCCTTCCAATCGGGCCACTGCATTTCCATAGTTGCGAAGTTAAGAATATTACAATACCTTTGTTTCACATTCGGGGTGCCTCAATATGAGTGCTGAGATTAAACCCGCTAACCTGTTCAGGATAATGCCTGCGAAGGGAAATGACCGCAATCATGCGTGCACACTCGAATGTATAAAACATTCGAAATATGAAAAAAACAAAAATATTATTCCTTCTTTTCGCTACTCTAAGCGCAAATGTGTGGTCACAACAAGTCAATCGCCAACAAAATCCAAACACACTCGATACCCAGAAAACCAATGAAACATTACCGGCAGATTATCCGATAATCGAGGAAATACCCGGAATCGAGCAAGTCATCATTAAAGCATTTCAATTTGGGAAAAATCAAGATCATCCCGCCTTCGAAACGGTAAAGGCCAAAGATTTACAATTGCGCAATCTCGGACAAGACATTCCCATGTTACTGCAACACCAAACCGGAATTGTATCTACTTCAGATGCAGGGAACGGTATCGGTTATACCGGCATCCGAATGCGCGGATCCGACGCCACACGCACCCATATCAGTGTAAACGGAGTTCCCATCAACGACGCCGAAAGTCAAGGTACCTTTTGGGTCAATATGCCCGATCTCGCCAGCTCTGCCCAAAACATCCACATACAACGCGGAGTCGGTAGCAGCGTGCACGGCGCCGGTGCCTTCGGCGGTGGCATCATGATCCAAACCGGTAACAATCTCTATAACAAGGCCGAATTAGATCTTGCCTATGGCTCATTCAATACCC
>CBFHXF010000132.1:0-1611 GCA_965659745.1 Bacteroidia bacterium | reverse complement strand
ACATAATTCAAAAATTTCAGTGCAGTAGTTTTTGGTATTGGCCTGACTTACATCATCGAAGAGACCCGTGTCGAATTTGTGCTGCGCCAATTCGTTCACCGGTTGGGTGGCCCCATCTTTTAAAATATAACCGAATTTTTCTTGGGCATCGACCATTTTTAATAAAGCCGCCGCCTCTTTTTCTTTGTCTAAATTGATAGCGATATCCCAAGCAGTATTCGTAACATACAATATCGATTCGGTGCCCAATTTATAAATTTCATGAATCTGCCCTTTTGGCAGTATGTCTGGAAATAATGTAATCCATGTAAATTTGGCATTCGGGTATAATTCCTTATATCGGGTAATTAACGGCGTTGTTCGAATCACATCGCCCATGGCACCCAACTTAATGATCAGAATTCGCTTCTCGATTTTCGTGTACTGCGGACACGTATCGCAATGATAACCATGCGTTTTATGGGGTTTGCAAGGGATATGTCCCAGAAAATGCAGGCAATCGGGTTTGTAATGCATACTGCGAAAATAGTTTTTTTCACAAAAATGACGTGCCTCTGCAACCAATTAGGCATAATTATTGTCTATTTTAGTGGAGAATTTTGAAACATTCACACAAAATTAAACGTTCGTTTTGGCTCCTCCTCTTGTTGAGCGTGTTTTCGCTTGCAGAAGCCTCGCATTTGGTGGGGGGATTTTTAACGTATCGTTGGCTCGGTACCAATGGTTCCAATACCCAATACCGGGTAACCTTGTTTGTATATCGCGACTGCGCCCGTGACGGTACTTCCGACGAAGTGCCTTTCGATGACGACATCGATTTGTGCGTATACTCAGGCGATAAACGACTGTATACTACCTACAAAATAAAACTGCTCAACCGCAAGAAAGTGCAACCCGTGGGCAATACCAACTGTCCCGAAGTAGCCTCTGCCTGCCTCGAACAAGGGGTTTACGAAACGACTATCAGCTTGCCTAACAGTTCTACCGGTTACCACCTTAAATGGGAACGTTGTTGCCGTAATACCCAAAATAATCTAAGGGATCAGTTTGGCCAGGCGTATCAAGGACAAACGTATTACGGATTTATTCCCCCCACCAGCATCAAAAACAGCTCGCCTTATTTCCAAGACATTCCCGTTCCGTTTATTTGTAAAGACGATACTACCACCATCCGAAATCGTGCGGTAGACCCCGATGGCGATTCCCTTTCTTATAAACTGGTAACCCCTTGGCAAGGAGCCGATGAAAATAATCCAACGCTTAATTCGTGTCCCAATCCTATGTCGGGTTTCCCCGACGTTGAATACAGAAACGGCTTCAGCGCGGCTAAACCATTTGGAAATTCAGGTATTGCCAGTATCGATGCATTTAACGGATTAACCACCTATTTGTCGCGAATTGCAGGCCGTTTTGCCATCGCCATAGAAGTAACGGAATGGCGCAACGGGGTGGCTATTTCTTCCGTGCGCTTAGATTTGCAAATACTAGTAATCAATTGCTCCCCTAATAATAAACCCGATTTGTCCTACGAAGGAGGCTCTAAATTCTGGGAAATTCAACCCGGAGAGAAAAAATGTTGGGATGTAACCGCAAGCGATTGGGTCGACGATG
>CBFHXF010000131.1:0-1652 GCA_965659745.1 Bacteroidia bacterium | reverse complement strand
CATTTCAGTTGAAACGATACGGCCACTGAGGTCCATCCAAATGGCTTTTTCTACAGGTACCATTGTAAATAAATCCGAACCGGCCTGGGCGGGGTTGGGATGAATTTGGAAGTTGATATGGGGAGTTTCTGTGTTATTGTGGTTGATCGTTATTTTCTGTGACACACTGTCTTGACATCCAGAAAGGGTACTAGTAGCCAACATTTTAACGGTGTATTCTCCTTCAGCGGCATAAGAATTTACCCCGATGGCATTGGTTGAGGTATTACCGTCGCCAAAGTTCCATAGGATACTCATATTATTAGAATTAAGGGGCGTACAGGTTAATTTCTTGGGGAATTCTACCACAAATTGGTAGCCGGCGGCGGGTTTGTCGAGGGCTTTAATAGTGATGGCATTGCGTTTAGATTTGCAGCCGTTTAATTCGGTTTCGTAGTAGCGCGTGGTGTTGCTATAAATTTCGCCTAGGTTTAATGTTTTGCCTGTGGCGATCGTATTGCTTGCGGCGTTATCGAAATACCAAAGTATGGTGCCTTGCGTTACGTTCAACTCGATGCTGGCTTTAGCGCCGTTACATACGTCATCGGCTTTTACAATACTGGCGGTAGGAGGAATATTAACGGTTACTTCTACGCTATCGAAATCGGTATTGATACATTTTCCATCGGCGGTTTTGAAAAATACGTATGATTTGGCTTGTGCCAATCCACCTACGCGGATAAATTTACCGGTGGCATAGTGCTGCGTGCTTGTTTTGGCGGCGTACCATAAAACATCGCCCCAAGAAGCGGAAGCGGCAATATTGGCGCTATCTCCGAGGCAGATTTCATCGCTTACTTTCGCAAATGTATTGGGAGTGGCGCCCACTAAAACGGTAACGGGAACACGACCGGATCCGCAGCGACCGTCCCACGTTTCTACATAAAAAGATTTAGAGCCTCTTCCGGTAATATTGTAGACCAAATCGCTGCTTTGCGATAGTGGAGTGCCTCCGGTGGTTACATCAAACCAGCGAATGTTTGCGCTGCTGGTGGTGAAGGCCCTTAGGGTAAGATCTTGGGTGCCCCCCGCATAACATACGTTGGTGTCGGAAATACCGGTTGGTTTTGGAGGTGCGAAATCGGCATTTACAAAAGCAGTAACGGCTTTTCTTCCGGTACTTAGCAAACAGCCTTTATTATTGGCCTCGGCGAAGTATGTAGTATCGGCAGTAAGGCGACTTGTGATAAGTTGGGGAGCCGTTAGAACGGGGGTGCCTCCGGTGGCGGTGCGATACCAAAGTATGTTGCCGGCATCGGTACTGGCTTTTAGAATGGCACTCGCATCTGAGCATATAGAATCGTTGCTGACCGTTAAGGTAGTGGGAGTTTGATTGGCGGTAATGATAGCGGTATAGGTTCTAGACACACAAGGTCCGTTGGTGCCTTTTATAAAGAAAGTGTCATTGGCGGCAAGGTTATTGATAGTGTAAGCATTTCCAGTTTGGAAGGGTTTGGTATCGGTTTCTTTGTGGTACCAATCGTTTGTTACATCTGCATTTGCGGTGAGGTTTAGAGTTAAATTTTCTCCTATGCAACCATCGGTAGTGCCCGTTAAACCAGGTGTATTGGGTTTATAGAAAAGCGTTTTCTCTGTAGAATCGTAACAGAATG
>CBFHXF010000130.1:0-1660 GCA_965659745.1 Bacteroidia bacterium | reverse complement strand
CGGGATTGCTATGTCGAAATTCGGGCAATCTCAAATCCAATGCATAGAAGTCATCTATTGAATAATAAACGGGTTTATCCTCATAAATAGGCTGCGAATCATAATTAGATTCAACCAATCCGGTAACAACTCCCCATTCGTCCTCTACGATGTCTTGAACTACTTCAACCACTTTGGGAGGCTTGGCGTTGACTGGGTTTTTCTTCGTTTTGGGTTGCGCAAAAAGCGAAAAAACGCTACACGAAAACAGGCATAAAACGTAAAATTTCTTCATATGGAGAGGTGTACTTTGCAATTATTAATAAAAATTAAAGGTCAAAATCGTAACCGCCGGTCATAAGCTTGGCGTATTTACGTGAATTGTATTTATACAATTTGGCAGGACGGTGCATCACACTGTGCTGTTTGAGTCCAGTATCGGTAATGAAATCCATGCTTAGGATTTTCTTTCGGAAATTCCGCACGTCGAATTCTTTCTCTAAAATGGCTTCGTACAAACGTTGCAGTTCGGTTAGAGTAAAATGTTTGGGCAGCAATTCGAATCCGATGGGCTGCTTTCTAATTTTCATTTTGAGCAGTTCTTTGGCATAATTGAATATCTCATTATGGTCAAAGGGCAAATCTGGCAATTCGTTAATGGGGAACCATTCCGCTTGTTCGGCCCATGAGGAGGCTTCAACGGAATAATCCTGGGTTTTAATTAATGCGAAATACGCCACGGTAAAAACGCGGCCATAGGGATGTCGGTCTAGTCTACCGAAGGTTCTAATTTGATCGATGTACAGTTCTTCTAGTCCGGTTAAGTTTCGAAGTACTTTTACGGCGGCGCTATCGGGGGTATCGGTTTTAAGGTCGATTAAATCTCCCGGCAAAGCCCAGTGGTCTCTGAAAGGCTCTGCTCCGCGATAAATGAGTAATACATTCAAGCCATTGGTATCGAATCCAAAAATTACGTTATCGACTGATACAGCGGCTTGAAAATGTGCTTGTAAATTTACATCCATAGGATAATTCTTTCAAGTATATTGTAAAAATTACAATAATTCAAACTTAAAGGGTCATCGCAATGGCAGATTTTGGCTTTTTCAACTTTTGAAAGTGCCGAAATAAGTATAATTGGTTGCCTTTTTGAGGCCGATATTTTTATGAAAAAAATATTAGGGCATCAGGTCAATAGGTTCCACCCCAGATTCTGCGATTCCATTTTTTATTAGAAAATCGAGGCAATGGAAAGGCTTGAATTTGAGTATGACTGGTATCGGCGAGTGATTTCATGAAGGCGATGACATCGTTTATTTCATGAGTCGATAAATGCAAAGAATCAGAGGCCAGGGTTTGCTGAGGCCAATCGATACCTTTACCTAAAGCTCCGCCGTGGTTATAAAATTCCATAACTTCTTCCAGCGTATTAAAGGCACCGTTGTGCATATAGGGCGCTGTATATTGTATGTTGCGTATACCTGGAGTTTTAAACATTCCTTTTACAAAATCGGCATTCTGATAATTCCTTTCAAATAGGTGAAAACGCCCCCAATCTGGGTCTACTTGATTTCCATTGGGTTTATCCAAAACGCCGATGATTTCACCCTCGGATTCCCCGTAATGAGGCGGTACAAAACCATTAAAGACAGGCGCAAAATGACAAGTGGCACAAGCAGCT
>CBFHXF010000129.1:0-1732 GCA_965659745.1 Bacteroidia bacterium | reverse complement strand
AGGATTGAAATCAGACGCCACTATCAATGCAACCGTATGTTCGGGTCATGAATTCGCCGGTGATATCACCATCAAAAATAATTTTGTTGATACTATCTATGGATTTAATATCTCGATGATTAGCAACCGCGGTGCTAAGGTGACACAAAATATTTCAGACCGCATTTTGCCGGGAGATTCTTTGAAAGTTAACTTCATAGATAAATTGATGTTGAACGAGCCTGGTATTACTAAGCTTATGATTTTCGTAGATGCTTCAGATGATAATTTAAACGACGATACCATCTACTTCAATACAGAGGTATTGCCAGCACCTGGAGGTGGTATGTATACCGCATCTAGTAAAGCTACTGACGCGCTTTATCAAACGGCTAAGCCTAATGATATTACCATACTAGGAGCACCGGTAATTTACGATGTAAACGCGCCCACCAAATATAGCAATGCTACTTATGGAACCACCAGCGATTGGTCAGCCGAAGTGCAAGCCTACACCGCAAGCGGTGCGGCTGTAACAGGAGCAACATTGGTAGCGCCAACTTCATCGACGGATCTAGAAGTTACGTTTGTAACCAATGATGCTACTTATGAGGATAGTGTTCTTACTGTAATTACCAAAATTATCGATCACAATAATTTATGTGATACATTAATTAAGCGTAACATACTTATCTATCCTTCTATCCAGCCTAATTTCTCTTTCCCTACTCAAATCTGTGAAGGCGAAGCGGTATTGTTTGAAAATAAGAGTAAAGTATTGAGCGGCGGTATGGAGTTCATGTGGGATTTCGGAACCGGTGTTAAAGCCGATGAGACGGATGCCCCTGAGCCTGTATTCCAGTTTCCTGGAAGTAAGACCTACAGTGTTAAGTTAACGGCTAAAACGGTTCCTTACGGCTTTACTTTCGATACCACTATCGATGTAACGGTGAACCCGATTCCAGCAGCAGCCTTCACTAAGGTAAATGCGTGCGAAGGACAGTCTTTAACCTTTACGAATAAAACCGTACCTGCAACTGCCGCTATGAAGTGGAGCTTCGGCGACGGAACTACCGCTACCAGCAAAGATGCTACTAAGAAGTACAACAAAGCAGGTCAGTACGAAGTAACCTTAGAAGCCGACCTTAACGGTTGTGTGGCTACCGTAATTCAGAAAGTATACCAGTTCGACAAGCCAGTAGCCGCGTTTGATAAAGTAAACGGAAACTGTGATAACGATGTGTTTGAATTTGAGAACAAATCAACAATCACAGCAGGACTAATCGGAAGCTATTGGGATTTCAATGACAACGGAAGCGTAAGCACCGACGATAACGCGATGTACGATTTCAGTACCAGCGGCGATAAGCAAGTGAAGTTGGTTGTAACAAGTGAATTCGGATGTAAAGATTCGATGATCAAAACCATCAGCATCAAAGAGAGTCCAAAAGTAAGCTTCACAAACGGACCATTGTGTTCAGTTAAGCCAACAGACTTCATCAATACTACAGGTGACGTAGCCAACGCAATTGCGAACTACCGTTGGGATTTCGGAGACGGAATGACAAGCGGCGCAAAGAGCCCAAGCCACGATTGGAAAGGTAACTTAGGTCCTAAGAAAGTAAGCTTAAAGGTTACTTTAGATAATGGATGTGAAGACATCTTAGTAAAAGACATGGTAGTATTAACGCAACCTACTCCTGAGTTCACCGCAGGTGAAGCATGTTCAGGTGACGAGATTGCATTTGTAAAC
>CBFHXF010000128.1:0-1747 GCA_965659745.1 Bacteroidia bacterium | reverse complement strand
ATGTAATTCGTTTTTCAATTTATGCGGTCATTTCGTTCATAATGGCGATTTTGATGACATCCGTAGAGACGCAATGCATTGCGTCTCTACCAAACCCCTTTAAAACAAATCACCGAAATCGAAGCCCTTCTCCAATCGTTCTTTGCCCAATTTTTGGTGCTCCGCCAGTGCCCATAACAAGAATTCCTTCAAGAATAAACGATCCTCAGGCAGGCATTCTCCTTGGTATTGAACCACTAATTCCTCCAATGCCGCATACTCGTTTAAGGCCTCGGCATATTCTTCATCGCTGCTTTCGTCGTACAAAACCAAACCGCCTTCCGAAATCAACTCGGCCAACAATTCGTCATATGGGGTGGACTCGGTTTTCTTACTTAATTTCTCTATTCGGGGGAAGATTCCCGGCAGATAGCTTTTAATGGCTGCGCCAATGAGCTGTTGGGCCACAAAAGCAGCGCCTTCTTGCTCGCCCTCGTATACCAATTCTACCTTACCCGTAATAGCGGGGATAATTCCCATGAAATCAGACATCCGAACCGTAGTTTTAGGTTCTTTGTTCATCAATGAGCGGCGCTCCGCCGTACTCACCAAACTCTCCAACATCGAAATACTCATACGCGCACTTACGCCACTCTTGGTATCGATGTACTCGTTTTTGCGCGCTTCGAAATTGATTTGCTCCAATAATTCATATGCCAAATTCGGAATGTAAACGCGTTCCGATTGACTTGGATTGATGCGGGCCTCTTGAGCCGATATTTTGCGCGCAATTTCGATGCTTTCGGGATAATGCGTTAATATTTGCGAGCCTATTCTGTCTTTGAGCGGTGTGACAATGCTTCCCCGGTTGGTATAATCCTCGGGATTGGCGGTAAACACAAACTGAATGTCCAACGGCAAACGCAATTTGAAACCGCGAATTTGGATGTCGCCCTCTTGAAGGATATTGAAAAGCGCTACTTGGATACGCGCTTGCAAATCAGGGATTTCATTAATGACGAAAATGCATCGATTCGATCTGGGGATCATTCCGAAATGGATGACGCGGTCATCGGCATACGATAATTTCAAATTGGCGGCTTTTATCGGGTCGATATCGCCAATCAAATCGGCTACGGTTACGTCGGGAGTAGCCAGTTTTTCGGTGAAACGATCGTTGCGGTGCAACCAAGCAATAGGGGTAAGGTCGCCTTTTTCAGCAAGGGTTTCTATGGCGTAACGCGATAGGGGCTGCAAAGGATCGTCATTGATTTCCGAACCTGCCACATACGGTATGTACTCGTCTAAGAGGTTCACCATCAAACGGGCCAAACGCGTTTTTGCCTGACCTCGGAGTCCCAATAAATTGATATTGTGTCGCGATAAAATGGCGCGTTCCAATTCGGGAATTACGCTATTTTCAAAGCCATAAACGCCTGGAAAAGCCGTTGTTCCGGCCTCTATGTGTTGGATTAAATTGTCGCGAAGTTCGTCTTTGATCGATTTACTTTGGTATCCGGCTGCTTTCAATTCGCCTAATGTCTGTATCATTTTATTTGAGTCTTTTTTTTCTGTTGGATTCGTAATCTTGAAAAATCATTTCCCCTAAACCTTTGAGTCCGGTATAAAAGGCTTTGCCTTGGTTGGCTTCCGTGAAAGTGTCAACAAATTGCTGCAAATACGGATCTCTGGCAATCATAAAGGTCGTGATGGGAATGTGCAATTTTCGCGCTTGAGCGGCTTGGGTATAGCATTTTTCGGTAATGTA
>CBFHXF010000127.1:0-1837 GCA_965659745.1 Bacteroidia bacterium | reverse complement strand
CCGCGGCTCCAAAGGGTGATGGTATCGCCACGCTTAATGAGCTGTCCACGGATTCCGTCCCATTTGTATTCGATTTGCCATTCGTTAATAAGGCCTAAGGCTTGAATGTCTTCCAACGGATAAGCGAGGCAAAATGGATAGGGTTTGCTGGGGTTTTCGGATTGTTGCGGATTTACGATGAGGTCTTGGAAGGTGGTTTTGTAAGGGTCCCAGTTGCCGCTAAGTCGGAAATGCAGGTCTTCTCTGGGAATGCCGGTGGCTTTTTCGAGGGCTTGCACGATGAGGGCCATGGAAACCCCGATTCGGAATCCGCCGGTAAGCAGTTTATTGAAAACGAAACGTTGGTGTGCATCTAAGGTTTCCCAAGCGTTGAAGACCCATTTCTTTTGGGAAGCTTCTTCGCGGGAGCGTATGTTTTTTAATTCTTCCATCCAGAACGTCAGATCGAAGGGAAGGACGGATTCTGGTTTGGTGGGTAAGAGCAGGGCGATGGTTTCGGCGAGGTCGCCGACGATGGCGTAGGATTCTTCGAAGAGCCAATCAGGGGTTTGGGTGAATTCGCAGGCCCATTGGCGGAGCAGGGCGACTTTGACGGTGCGTTTGGGGCGTCGGCCGGTAAAGAGTGCGATGGTCCAGAGTTTGTCGGAGTCGGTGGCGGTAGAAAAGAATTGCTGGAGTGCGCGGACTTTTTCGGAGGTTTTGGTGGTTTGGAGGTGTGTACTCACTAAGTTCGTTAGGGACTCGGCTGGCGCCTCGCGGGATACTCCCTTCGGTCGTGGGATACTCGGCTGTCGCCTCGTTGGTTCTTTTTTACTCACTTTGTTCGTACTTGCTCACTTTGTTTGTGGGTTCTTTTTTACTCGTGTTGCTCGTTCTTATTTATGTGTTTCGTGAATTTATCGCAACGGGGATTACCGTAACCGGGGTTGCGATAACAAAATTAGTGTTTTTTGCGGAAATAGTGTTTTTAGCAGACTAAGCCATATTCCATATCTTTGTGGCTATGAACATTTCCTTTGCTTGGTTACAGGATATATTGAAGCAATCTTTATCGGTACAAGAGGTCGCAGATCGCCTTTCGGTGTCGGGTTTGGAAGTAGAACACCTCGATACGTGGGAGAGTTTGCCCGGGGCTTTGCAAGGATTTGTGATTGGTGAAGTGTTGACCTGTGCGCCGCATCCCGATGCGGATCGCTTGAGTCTCACTACCGTGAATGTCGGTCAGGGCGAACCCCTTTCCATCGTTTGTGGAGCGCCGAATGTGGCAGCCGGACAAAAAGTGGTGGTGGCCACCGTGGGCACCCTGGTTTCGATGCCCGGCAAGGACCCTTTTGAAATTAAGAAAAGTAAAATACGCGGTGCCGTGAGTGAAGGTATGATCTGCGCCGAAGATGAAATAGGCGTGGGAAGCTCCCATGACGGTATATTGGTACTTCCGGCAGACGTGACCGTTGGAACGCCGGCAGCCGATTACTTCGGAGTGGTGCGCGATACCGTAATGGAAATCGGACTTACCGCGAATCGCGGCGATGCGGCCTCTCATCTTGGGGTGGCACGCGATGTGGCGGCCTTGTTCGGGCTTCCGCTCCCTACACTTTCCGGTTTTTCTTTTGATACTGTGGGAGCCAACCTGAGCTCTAAATCGGATTCTTCTTCGGAGACATCCAATACGGGTTCGTCAGAGGCACTCCTTAATAAAGAGAGTGCAGATGTTTCCAAGACTTCAGTGGGTAATGCTGAAAATGAACCGTCAGCGGCGTTCTCGGATTTCCCCCGAAAGGAAAATCGCGGCGTTGCCATTGAAGCCCGTGAATATTCGGACTATGATATAGGAGTT
>CBFHXF010000126.1:0-1890 GCA_965659745.1 Bacteroidia bacterium | reverse complement strand
TTTTGCACGTCGGACAGGCCGAGGGCAAACATGAATGTTTGATCGCGGTAATAGCCGCTGCGCCAGTCGCCGGGTTCAAATACTTTCGCCATGGCGAGCTGGGCTACTTCTTTGCCATCGCCAAAGATGCCAAATTTAGCTTTACCGGTAAGCACTTCTTTTCGTCCTATGAGCGATGCATGTCGGCTCTGATAGGCGATTTTGTAGTCTTGAATGACTTGTGCAATGAAATCTTGTTGAGATAGATCGTTGGTTTTTTGGGCCACTTCTTGCATTACTGCAAAGATAGGCAAAAAATACGGCGAGGGTAGTGCTTTGGTGGGGGTGTTAACTTAGTTTATAGGATGGTCAAACCTTTGTCGGCTTTTTGCGTTAATTTCGAAGGATAAAATGCCAGAATTTCAATTAGTATCTCCCTTCGAGCCCAGTGGCGATCAGCCGGAAGCCATCAAACAATTGGTGGCAGGATTGGAAAATGGCGCACGGGCGCAAACCTTATTAGGGGTAACAGGATCGGGAAAAACTTTTACGATTGCGAATGTCATCAAAGAGGTGCAGCGGCCGATTTTGGTTTTAAGTCACAACAAAACCTTGGTGGCCCAATTGTACGGCGAGTTCAAACAATTCTTCCCCAATAATGCGGTTGAATATTTTGTGAGCTACTACGATTATTACCAGCCGGAAGCGTTCATACCTACGACGAATACCTATATAGAAAAGGACCTGAACATCAATGATGAGATCGAAAAGATGCGTTTGAAAACGGTATCTACCTTGTTGTCGGGGCGCCGGGATGTGATTGTGGTAGCGAGCGTGAGTTGTATTTACGGTGCGGGGAATCCGTCGGATTACGAGGCAACGATTATCCGTTTGAGCGAAGGCATGCAGTTATCGCGACAGCAGCTATTGTACCGCTTGGTGGAATCGCTGTATTCCAGAACCACGATGGAATTCAAGCGGGGAACGTTCCGGGTGAAGGGCGATACGGTGGATGTGCATTTGGCGTATAATGATTTTGCGTATCGCATTTCCTTTTTTGGGGATGAGATAGAGGAAATTTATAGTTTTGAGCCCGAAACGGGCCGAAAGATTGACTCGCTTTTAGATTGTGCGATCTATCCGGCTCAGATATATGTGTCGCCCCGCGACCGTTTGGAAGCGGTGATTCATCAAATTCAGGATGATTTATTAGAGCAGATTGCCTTTTTTCAGCAGCAACAAAGATACTTAGAAGCGAAGCGTTTGGAAGAACGGGTGAACTTCGATTTGGAAATGATTCGTGAATTGGGCTATTGTAATGGTATTGAAAACTACTCCAGGTATTTCGATCAAAGGAATCCAGGTGATAGGCCTTTTTGTTTGTTGGATTATTTCCCAAAAGACTTTTTACTTGTGGTGGATGAGAGTCACGTAACCTTACCGCAGATCCGTGCGATGTATGGTGGGGATCGATCGCGGAAGATCAATTTGGTGGAATACGGATTTCGGTTGCCGGCGGCGATGGATAACCGTCCCTTACAGTTTGAAGAGTTCTATCAGATTGTAAATCAAAGTGTTTACGTAAGTGCCACACCGTCTGAATTTGAGATTATGGAGTCGGAAGGGGTGGTGGTAGAGCAGTTGATCCGTCCAACAGGATTATTAGATCCGGTGATAGAGGTAAGGCCTTTAGGCAATCAGGTGGACGATTTGATAGAAGAAATTGACAAGCGAATTGAGATGGGAGACCGTATTTTGGTGACTACATTGACCAAGAGAATGGCGGAGGAGTTGTCTAAATACTTGGCTCGGTTAAATATCAAAGTTGGTTACATACACTCGGAAGTGAAGACTTTAGATCGGGTAGAAATACTCCGAAACTTGCGTTTGGGTGGAATAGATGTATTAATT
>CBFHXF010000125.1:0-1976 GCA_965659745.1 Bacteroidia bacterium | reverse complement strand
TATATATATAACGGATTGGGATCTAAGGGCAGCAGTTTGGTCAGTTATTTAAGTCCAAGGTACGCCGATTTCCTGTGTGAGGGAATTCCGTTAGACCCAGAGGTTGATATTTCCAGGTTTGAGGATTCGAAGAATGGATTATAGCAATAAACCCTTATGGATTAAAAGGAATTTTATGTTAATCCATAAAGGTTTAATTTAAATTTGAATAACAGCCAAGAATGCAAATTCTGAAGTAATTATTGGAAAGAAAATATGAAGCATCTAAAATTCAACTTCCTTTTAAGATCATAAACGAGTATTAAAGCCAAAGTTTTTTAATCTATCGGTAACAAAAGATCTCCCTGAAATTCCTTTCAGGGAGATCTTATATCTGACTTATAATTGGTATAAAATCTTCGTTATGACTAGATTTTAAAGGATTGTATTGCCCGTCACCGGCATATTTTCCAAGAAATCCATGAAAGTTTGAGGCGTGCTGATGATATTACAATTGCTTGGCACCTTCAAATCGCGGCGACGCACAATCTGATTTCCGGTTAAGCAAATAGGAATATCGGGCCAATTTCGGGTAAGCGTATTCACATAAACCTGAATCGGCATGTTGGAATTGGCATTGGTGATAGCGCAAAACAACACATCCGGCTTGTGTACCTTACACAACTGGTGAAGATCGTCTATGGGCGTTGAAGATCCCACGTAAATCACTTCATGACCTCTGGTTTTAAGGATGTAACTGGCAAAAAGCAAGCTCAATTCGTGGTTTTCTCCATTCGGAAGAAACAAAATAAATTTGCGCGCCGTTGGAATGCGTGGGGTGGTAACCTGATCGATCGACACATACAAACGCTGTTTGATCAGGTGGGTAATAAAATGCTCATGGGCTACGTTAATGCTTCCGCTCAACCATAAAATACCCACGTGTTGTAAAAAAGGAAAAATGATTTCGGAAGTGGTTTCTACCATTCCCAATTTAAGCATGTTAATCGACAATACCTTATTGAACTCCTTTTCATCAAAGGCAATCATGGCATTAGTAAGCGATTGAATTTGATTTTGATACGACGAATTATTTTCAGAGATATGCAGGGTGCGGCGTTGCACTTCCTCGCGGGTCATTTCAGCAATTTTACTGATTTTGTATCCGTGATTGTTGAGCAAAGCTACATTCATCATGTACTTCAAATCCTCCTCCTCGTAATAGCGAATGTTGGTGTCGGTTCGCTTGGGCACTAACATTCCGTAGCGCTGTTCCCATACCCGAATCGTGAATGCCTTGATTCCAGTGATGTTCTCAACGTCTTTGATAAAGTACTTGTCCCGAAAATCTTTTTTAGATTTCCTTGGCGCACGACTTTTTTTCGTTTCGTTTGTTATACTCTCAGAGCTTTTAACCATTTTATCAATGAATATTATAATTACCGGTTCATCCGGACTCATCGGCACCACTCTTAAACGTCAGCTTGTATCATTAGGACACCGCGTTTTTGCGTTGGTACATAATGATAACAAACCAAGTGTCAAAAAAGATTTAACTTGGTCAATAAAAAATGATTATGTCTGTTTTCCTCAAGGAATTGACATCCACGTAATCATCCATTTGGCCGGTGCGAATATAGGCAAACGGTGGACAAAAGACCATAAAAATGCGGTGATGGAATCGCGCGATGCCGGCACCCAATTATTGGTTCGAGAAACCATAAAGCAAAACATCCAACCCCGAATGTTCATAAGCACGAGCGCAATCGGACTCTATCCGGATCCTACCGTTCAAGAAATAGATGAAACCGGACCTACAGGAAGCGGCTTTTTAAGTGAGGTGTGTCAGCGGTGGGAAGCCGCCCTAAAACCCCTCCGTGACAACCAAATTCCGGTAGGAATTGTGCGTGTAGGCTTGGTTTTGGATAAAACCGCCGGACTTTATCCTGTAGCGTCGAAAACACGCAAATTGGGCATCGTGCCCCTTACCGGCAGTG
>CBFHXF010000124.1:0-1978 GCA_965659745.1 Bacteroidia bacterium | reverse complement strand
TATTATATCCAACCGCCTTATTGCTATTAAAAATAGTGCCAGAATGGATACTGTTCTTCCAAAAAAGTAAGTTATTATCCATGCCACTGGCAGCACCCTTTTATCCGCTATTGAATTTCTTTCATAGCTTTTGGTACGTATTTGTGGGCATTCGGGCATTTTTCAAGAAGAAAATTATATGGTAAACGCCGACATTATTTTTAAGTATTTCCCCAATTTTAGCGACAAGCAAGTAGAACAAATTAACTTTTTGTTTGATTTATATCAATTTCACAATGCCCGGGTGAATGTAATTTCCCGAAAAGACATGGATAATTTCTATGTGCATCATGTATTGCACTCGTTTGCATTGTTGAAATTAGCATCATTCGATCGCGTAAAATCGGTTGTTGATATCGGTACCGGTGGCGGCTTTCCTGGAATTCCCCTAGCGATAGCTTTGCCTGATATCCAATTTCATCTGGTGGATAGCATAGGAAAGAAAATCCAAGTGGTTAAAACCATCGCCGAAGATATCGGTTTAACCAATCTTAAGGCTTCACATTCGAGGGTGGAAAACATCGACGAAAAATTTGACATGGCGGTTTCTAGAGCCGTTGCCCCTACAAAAGAGCTCATTCAATGGATGCAACATAAATGGACATCCAAGCCCAATATGGCCTTTTTGAAGGGCGGTGATTTAAGTGCCGAGTTGAACGAAGCGCTTGAATTAAATGCTAAATTCCGATTCAAATCCTTTTCTATATACGAGCATATTCCCGAACCCTTTTTTGAAACGAAAAAGGTAGTATTACTGGGTTAAAAAAGCGCAGCGATTACGTGTGTTTTATAACTACTATTTTTCATAGGTTGGTGACGCTCAACCCATGAAAAATAGTAATTGTAGGTAAATAATGCCCTGTTTTAGGCAATTCCAAAGCTTTTACGGGCATGTTGCAATGCGTTTTCGATTCCACTTGCGTCTTTACCCCCCGCAGTTGCGAAGAAGGCTTGTCCTCCTCCACCCCCTTGAATGAATTTACCGCATTCGCGCACCAGATTGCTGGCATTCCACGATTTTTCGGCTACTAATTCTTCGGAAATGTAAATGGCAATACCGGGTTTTTCTTGTGCTTCATATGCCAAAACAACCACCGCAGGATTGAGTCCTTCTTTCAAATCAAAACACAATTGTTTTGCCGCTTCGGCATGAGGCAACTGCACATGTTGAATCACAAAATTGATATCTCCATGAACTTCTATCTGAGACTTCAAATCTTTTAATATTGCCGAAACCTGCGCTTGTTCCATCGATTCAAGGCGCTTTTTCAATTGGCTTTGTTGATCTAATAACTTATCAATAGCCTGCAATACGTCTTTCGGAAATTGTAATTTTTCATGTACGGCTTGCAATTCATTCAATTTTTGTTGCACAAATCGCCACGCCCCTTCATTACTCAGGGCTTCAATACGACGTACCCCGGCCGAAACGCTTCCCTCAGACACCAATTTGAACAATCCGATATCGGCGGTTTGCTTTACGTGGGTACCCCCACACAATTCAATGGAATAATTGCGATCAAACTCTATTACACGCACAGAATCGCCGTATTTTTCACCAAACAAGGCCGTAGCTCCCATATCGCGAGCCTCTTGAATGGGCATATCGCGGTATTCTACCAAGGCGATATTCTCGCGGATTTTCTGGTTTACGCGCGCTTCTACTTGTTGAATTTCTTCATCGGTCATTTTCCCAAAATGAGAAAAGTCAAAACGAAGGCCTTCTGGATTTACCAAACTTCCCTTTTGAGCCACATGTGCGCCTAGAACTTCCCTCAATGCCGAATGCATCAAATGCGTAACGCTGTGATTGCTCGAAATTAAATTTCTGCGCTCGGCATTCACGTTGGCGGTATACAGTTGGTTGGGATTTGCGATGGAACTTTTCGTAAACAACACATGAAGTTTATTTTCTTTCTGAGTATCGAATACTTCAATA
>CBFHXF010000123.1:0-1978 GCA_965659745.1 Bacteroidia bacterium | reverse complement strand
GGGAAACTTCCCCCGAGAACAAAAGCGAATTCATGGAAATTCCGAAAACGGCCTTGGCGAATGCCGGTATCTATTTCATTGAAATCACCACGCCCCTAGGCAGTATTTATCAAAAACACTTGGTACAATTTTAATTTAAACATAAATGAAAAAAATATTAGTTATCAGCAGCTTTATACTCAGCGGCAGCGTGTTTGCAGGACCTGGTTTGGGCACTTTACTTAGCGGCATCGACGATGCCGGCACTATGCACGGTAGCGATGGTTCCACAGGCGGAACAGGTATTCCGGTAGACGGCGGACTCAGCTTGGTTGTGGGAGCCTCAGTTCTATATGGCGCCCGAAAAATTAAAGAATATCAGAATAAGAAATAATCCCCGCATTAAAGATTATTTAAGTCTATAAAATGTTCATTTGGCAATCCGCCCAATCATTTCAAAATGATGGATTGCTGAATGAACATTTCTTTTTTAACGTCGCTTTAAAGCGGCAATCGGAATCGCAATTCTTGAGAAGTTACATTATAATGCCGCCTAACCGCTCTAAAGGTCCGCCACTAGGGAACCATTAACCATACTATCGATATAATTTTGGATGATACAGGCTGTATCGGGAGTTGCAAAACATAGCAAATTGGTGGCAAAATAGAAGAACACATTTCTTGGTTAATGCATATTAATAATTTTGAAGGGATCATTACTCGGTACACGCCAAATGTAATCGTCAATATCAAGCCTAATACACGCATATCATACTAAAAAACATGAAATCCATAAAATTCTATCTTCTTATTTTGATTGCATTGTTATGCAACTCAAAAAGTGTTTTCTCACAACAAATGTATTGGCACGGTTTGACTACAGGAACCCAAGATTTTAACGATCCCAACAATTGGTATTACCTGAGCGGGGGTGACACCATTATACCTAACACTTTACCAAATAACTATAAGATGAATATAACATCTGGTAATTTCACGGTAAAATTAAGTGCAAGTACCGAGGTATGGTGGTTAACTTTAAAAGACAACATAAATCTTGACTTAGATTCATTCACGCTGAAACTTGACCAATTTTACTTATACAACCCTGCAACAATTGATATCACAAATGGGGGCAGAATGAGATATCGCAGCTCCACAACTGGAGGCTTTTTTATTTACAACTACCTAGATTTTACATTGTATAATGAAATTTTTCCCATGGATTCCATTCATCCCAAATGGCTCAGTGTCACAAAATCTAATATTAAACTTACTCAAAATATTTCTACTATAGTTTTCAAATCAAATAATGCATATATCGATCTACAGGGACACGACTTTACGGTAGGTGAAATAGAGGCTAGAACCTTTTTTATTCCTAATTCTGAATCTAGTATCATTTTCCAAAACCTAACAAAAAATACAGGTTCAATGGAATTTGCAACTAGTTCTAGAGCAACAATAAACAATGATATTGAATTAAAATCAATACAAAAAACAGGTACGGGTAATTACACCGTAAATATGACCGGTAGTGTGAAGCTTTCCGAAAAACTCACTTGCGAAAGCGGCACCCTCTCCATCACCGGCAGCATCACCCTGCTCTCCGATGCCACCCAAACCGCCTATGTGGGCGAAAGCGCCGGAACCATCTCCGCCACCGGTGGCTTTAATGTACAACAATACATCCCAGGCCGTCGTGTGTTCCGCTTTCTCGCCCATCCTTTTAAAGACCCAATTGCCTTGAGTCAGCTTACCGACGATATCGACATAACGGGTTCTGGAACTGGATTTACGGGTACTATTAATAACAATCCCTCGTCTTTCTATTTCGATCCAAGTGCCGCTGACAATACTTCCAGCGGACTCAATCCAGGGTGGAAAGCATTCACCAACACCACTACGAACTCTTGGGCTAAGGCTTCCCCGGCCCTTATCTACATCCGTGGTGCCAAAACCGAAGGCATCGACGGCAAAGCCTATACGCCAAGTGCCG
>CBFHXF010000122.1:0-1996 GCA_965659745.1 Bacteroidia bacterium | reverse complement strand
CCACAAATCGTTCCACGAACCGCACGTCACCATATCCCCAAACCACTGATGCGCCACCTCGTGCGCCATCAAATCATAAGAAAAATTCACCATGAAACTCATCGTCTGATGCTCCATGCCCCCACCCCACGTAAACTGCGCATGTCCGTATTTTTCGGAAGGAAAGGGATACGGAATGAACAAACTATCATAAAGGCGCAACATCGGCAATACGCCTTTTGCTTCTTGGGAAGCCGTACTTAAAAATTGCGGAAATACATAATTCAATACCGGTAACGAATCCGGCCTATTATGGAAATATACATGGTCTAGCGACTCCTCATAATTGCTCACCGCGATCGCTATTAAATACGTAACTACGGGATAGCGGTGTTTCCAATGAACCCGATGCTCCGTGGCATTCAACGGCGTAGTAGACAGCAGCAAACCGTTGGTACCCACCTTGAAATCTTTATCTGTATCTACTATGATGTCAATAGAGTCAATTTTATCGTTCAACGTTTGCTTGCACGGCCACCAATACGGAGCGCCATAGGGCTGCGAAAGTGTGCTGATGATAGGTCCCGTGGCGTGAAATTCATACGAGTACGCTCCGTTATTTCCGGTAACGCCGATGGGATTTCCCCCGTAAAAAACCTCAAAAGAATCGCGCGTGCCACCTTTCCATCCCCTCGTGTTATATACCAAAACCCGATCGCCTTTGCGCTCCCAATTCAAGTGATTAACCCCTTGTTTTACACTGTCTACCTGAAGCTTTTCCACCAAATCAAACGCCAAGGAATCCGAATTCGCATCCACAAAAAAATCGAACAATACCGCTCCGTAAATATTCGAACCTACCTTAGGATTGAGTTTCCAATGACAGCGGTGGTATTTCACGTCGTAGCCGTGAAAAACAACGGCACCAGAACGTTTCCGAATCTCGTTTATTTGTTCAAATCGCGCTTTCTCTGCGCATATGACCTCCTCGCTTATCTGAGCCGAAAGCCCCTGAGCCAAAGCCATAACAAAAAGGATTATTCCAATGCGCATGTCTACAAATTTCGCATTTTTATTCCACACATACCGAAGCATCAAAATTTCCCCGACTTTTGCAGCGTGAATGCACGCTGGTTTCCGCAGTTCTTGATAATCGTTCTTGGAGCGGTTTGGGGAAGCTCTTTTATATTGATGAAAAGAGGACTTGAAGTATTTTCTCCTACGCAGGTGGCCGGTATACGCTTGGTCTTGGCCGGAGCGGTGCTCTTGCCTTGGGTGCTCAAATATTCGGTTTTTCACACGCGAACAGGAGGAAAAACGGGCGATAAAATCTTACAAAAAAAGGACTATCTCTGGCTCGCTGCCAGCGGAATTTTAGGCAGTGGAATACCCGCATTCTTGTTTTCCTATGCCGGACAAATCATTCCCTCTGCCCTTTCTGGAATTTTAAACGCCTTTACCCCAATGTTTACCCTTTTATTCGGAGTGGTATTATTCAAGGAGAAACTCGACAAACAAGGCCTTACGGGCGTAATTTTAGGATTAATCGGGGCCGTGTTTCTTTTTGGTCCCGCACTCTTGCATTACGGCGCTCCTATTCCTATTTTGGGCGCGATGCTGCCCTTGAGTGCAGCCATGCTGTACGGACTCAATATCAACATCATCAAGCGCTATTTAAACCATCTTCCAGGCATGGTCAAAACTGCCTATCCATTTGTAGCCACGGCTCTGGCCTACCTACCCCTGCTGATCGCAAGTGACACGCTTTCATTATGGGATCAATATCCCGGATCTGTACATATTGATTCGTTTTCTTTGGATGGGGCCCACACCAAAACCGCAAATACGGCCTTTTTCTATGTGTTTCTTTTGGGTTTCTTTGGAAGCGCCCTCAGCATGCTCGGCTTTAACTACGTTATCAAAAAAGTACCGCCCTTGATGGCTTCCACCACCACCTTCATCATTCCAATTACCGCGGTATTCTGGGGACTTCTCGACTCTGAAAGCATCGCTTGGA
>CBFHXF010000121.1:1130-2072 GCA_965659745.1 Bacteroidia bacterium | reverse complement strand
ACAAAACCAAAAACCATAATAATGGTACCTGCCCAAACCAGATTAATCCACGGAAATTCGACTACTTTAATAACAATATAATCGCGAACAGGCTCTTTTTCTCCACTTTGGATTACAAACGAAATTTTTTGTTTGTTGGGATCTGGATCTTCAATATTAAAACTCAGCAAACTCGCAAAAACCCCTAACCCATCATTTTGGTCAGCAATACTTTCTAACCCTCCCGTTTGTTCATTTATTAATATCGATGGAAACAAGGTATCCACTTGATTCAAGCGTTCCATCAACAAAACCAATCGAAGCATCAGCCCTTTGTCTGAAGTGGCTTTTTCGACGGTTAACGGAGTTAATTTGCACTTTCCCGAATTAGTGGTGAACACATTTCCTATAATTACCGTGTCGGTTTTAAACCCGCTAAACGGCTCTTTTTTATCAAGGCCACTCTCATAATTAATATGAGTAAACACGTCTTTATGAATATAGTGTTTGGTAGAAGGTTCAGCCAGCAATCCCATTTTAGGATTGTTTTGTGTTTTAGGAACTAAAGTGAACGAATCCCCTTGTTTGTTCCAAAAATGCACGTAGAAAAACTTGTCTAAAGAATCATAGTGGATGCCTTGTACAAATTTGTCATACCGTACTTGGTACCCTCCCATTTCGGTAGGGGCATTCTTATAGAGAATGCGATTTTCCCTATTGAACTGCATCCCTTTCACATCCACATTTCCCTTTTCATCTTGTTCAGGGGCTAATTGTATGCCTTCTTGGGTAGAACTTAAAACTTTTTGGTTCACGGAAGATACCAGAACTCCAACCAATAGCACTCCAAAACCAAAATGAGAAATAGAAGCTCCCCAGGCTAAAACTCCCAATTTTTTCAACCTCCATACATAGGCAATATTGCCCAATGCCAACCAAACCGCTAAAAACAAGAATAACATA
>CBFHXF010000121.1:0-1120 GCA_965659745.1 Bacteroidia bacterium | reverse complement strand
ATTCAAATTCAAAACAAGCGTAACGATAAGCGATAATGTTCCGGTAATTCCGAAATCGGTTGCCCATATCTTCCAATTGGTATTTCTATAAGAAAAATACTGTCCAACTGCCATAAGCAACATGATGGGCATGGCCATCCACAATTGTATCGCATTATAGTCTCGGGCAACGGGAACAGCAGTCCTGAATCCAAATAGTTTATTAAATACCGGTATCGAAGTAGCAGTGAAAATTTGAACCAGACTCAAGATAATAAACATAGAACCCAAGAACATCCAAAATTCACGGCTCGATAATTTTTCATCTTCTAAATTGGTTTTTTGGGATTGATATAAATTCCAAACGAATGCAAGCAGCACGACCGAAAATGCAACGATTCCAAACCACTTTAGTCCGGTTTGATATGCGGCATATGAAGATTCGGGAACGATGAACGAAAGGGTTATAGCCGTGAGGAAGATTCCCCCGATAATTTGATTGAAACGGCTACGAGGCTTTCCTTCTTTAAAACTAATAGACGCACTTAATCCTATGAAAATCAATAAAAATAGTAATAGCTGTCCTGATAAGCCTAAATCGGTAAACGAGTGTACACTTGCTTCTCCTAAAATGCCGCTTCGCGTTAAAAAGGTAGCATAGAGCACCAGCCAAAACGATAGTTGCACCAAAAGATGTGAAGTAAACATATGTCGACCGGTATTTTTGGAGATGAGCAACATATGCGCCGCCGATGTCATAATTAACCAAGGCAAAAGAGAGGCGTTTTCTACCGGATCCCAAGCCCAATAACCACCAAATGACAGACTCTCATAAGCCCAAAATCCACCCATTATAATTCCCGTACCCAGTACCCCTACACAAGCTAAACTCCATATCAAGGCGGGTTGTAACCAAGAACGGTCGTCTTTACGCCATAAAGCCGCTAAACTATATGCAAATGGAACCACGGCCAGCGCAAATCCCAAAAATAAGGTTGGCGGGTGAATGACCATCCAATAATTCTGAAGTAGCTTATTAAGGCCATTTCCATCGTTGAATATCGATAAATAATTTTCTACCCCTAAACTGCCTAAAATGGGAATATTGAGGAAGTCGGGTCTTGCGTCTCGTAACAATTCA
>CBFHXF010000120.1:0-2072 GCA_965659745.1 Bacteroidia bacterium | reverse complement strand
GTTAGACATGAGAATTTTAGATATGGATTGAAAAAAGTATTGATTGAATAAAGGTAATTGGTTATATTTGTAGTGTTAACCGAGATGTCGCATATCTCAACGTTAAAAGATATTTACCCTATTGGGGAAGTGTGTGATGCGACCGCCACTTTTCTAATAGGGTTTTTTATTTTATGTATAAAACGAAAACAAGAATTGAAGGGGGTCAGGTACTGATTTCCATTTCCAAAGAAAACCATTTTTTACTTGAGTATTATTTTTGGCTCAATGACAAGGAATTTTTTTTGACTGAACACTTACCTGACAAAGTGTGGGCTACTGAAGAAAATTTAGATGAAATCAAACAAGCAATTGACAATCATGAACAACACAGGCCAAATTTGTAGGAGCAAAAAGAATGCTCAAAGTCGTTACACAATGATTGATAACGCCATTTTACAAAACTGGGAGATGACACCAGAGGAAAAGTCTATTTTAATTTATTTGTTATCCATGCCCGAAAATTGGATAGTCCTCAAAACAAAGCTAATTGAGGATTCTAATATCGGTAGGGATAGGTTTAATCGTGCGTGGAAGTCGTTACAAGAAAAGGGATACATTCAGTCTATTCGGGTAATAAACAAAGATACACGACAAATTACGGGGTGGAATCATATTGTCTATGAACAACCCGTATTACCTGAAACCCGAGTTACTGAAATTCCGTCGGTCGGAGATTCCGAAAGTCGGGATTCCCGAAAGTCGGAAAATCAGTCAGTATATAAAGAACACATAGAACAAAGTAATAATTTAACAAAAGAAATAGAGAGAGAAAGGGAAAAACCAAAAAAGGTTTTTACTCCCCCTACTTTTGAAGAAATAAAAAAATATGCACAATCTCGGGGCGCCGCCGCCGCATCGGTAGACCTTCAGCGCTTCCACGATTTTTACACTTCAAAGGGTTGGATGGTAGGTAAAAACAAAATGAAGGACTGGGAAGCCGCCTTCCGAACTTGGGAGAGCCGAGATGCCGAAGAAAAGAAACCCATTATTTCCAAAAATGTAGCAACTTTGAACGATGATTGACAAAATAGAAAAGAACATTTTAAGCTGCTTTCTCATGAGTGATATGTCGAAGCAGTACCTTACCCGTGTAAAACCTGAATGGTTCACGGGGTGGCATTCGGAGATTGTAAAAATCATGCACGATATGTATATTCAAAATGTACCTATTGGGCTTCACACGGTGTATCAGCACTTTCCAAAACGAGCGCACGACCTCGCATTAATTACAAACCACTATGTAACCGACGTACATATCGAAAGGGAACTTTTGATTATGGAAGTTGAGTACAATAAACGCCATTTGTTAGGTCAATTATCACAAGTGGAGAGCGCGTGGAACTTGGAAGAGATACAAAACTTCGTAGAAAAAGCCCTACACGAAGCGAGGGTATTACAAAAGAATCACATCAAAAGCATGGGCGAAGTGGTATCCAAAAAGGTCGACGAAATAGAAGAGCGCATCAAATCAAACGACCACATGAAAGGGCTTCATACGGGTTGGCTTACACTTGATAAATACATTGGCGGTTGGAATAAAGGCAATTTGGTTGTGGTAGGCGGTCGACCAGGAATGGGAAAATCTGCACTTGGGTTGAACTTTTGTATTGACGGAAGCCCGTTTGCAAAGTTTGTTTTTGTTTCGATCGAGATGAGCGAGGACGAACTAGCCGAACGAATGATTGCGGACTTGATAGACATTGAAAATTACAAGGTTCGGAACGCCAAATTATCAATGGGGGAACTAGAGAACGTAGTGAACAAAATGATGACGCAAAGCGATTACCACGTCGTAGATACCAAAGATAACAACGTTTATAATATCATTTCACTACTGAAAATCCATCGGGCAAAATACGGATTGGATGTCGTGGTGATTGACTATTTGCAAAAACTTGAGGCGGGTGGGCGTGACCTTCGTACCAATGTCGGCATGGCCTCAACGGCCTTGAAAAACTTTGCCCGTGAATTGGGTATAACCGTTATTGCATTGGCGCAGTTGAACCGTGACGGCAAAAATGCAAGGCCAG
>CBFHXF010000119.1:0-2179 GCA_965659745.1 Bacteroidia bacterium | reverse complement strand
ACCGGTATATTCGGATGCGGTGAGTTCCACTTGTATCTGTGACTCCGGAAATTTTACGCGGTAGTAACCGGCCTCGGCCTGTTCGTAATCGTGTGAAAAACGCTGCTTGTAGCGTTCGGGCTCAAATTCGGGCGTAAGCATCGGTTGAAACAAAATATCTCCCAAGTCGGAAACGCCTGTCCCGCTTAAATGCGTATGCGAAAAGCCATATATAAAGGTATCGTGGTAATAGTAACCGCCACAAGCGTCCCAGGAGGCATCGTTTCGGGTATCGGGACTCAGTTGTACCATGCCGAAAGGTGCCACGGCTCCTGGAAACGTATGTCCATGTCCGCCGGTACCTATAATAGGGTTTACCCAAGGTACCCTCTTGAATGAATCTTTGCGAATTTTACTAAAATTGGGGATGTCAATATTTGCATTTATCGCCAAAACATTTCCCAAGGAAAGTGAAAGGTGGGCAACGATGCCGAAAACGTTTAGGAGGAGACTGTTTTTAATACGCGGGAAATTTCCCCCGAGAAACGAATGAGCCAACATAAGAGCAAGATTAAAGCAATAAAAGCAAAAAACCACAAAAAAAGGCCGCTCGAGAGCGACCTTCTTTGACATATGAAAAACAAAAAAAGGTTATTTCACCGATACGCTGATGATGGCGCGGCGGTCTAACAAGTAGGTTTTTGAGAATGCTTCTTGATTGGTAACCACGTTGATATTGGCTTTAACACCAAGGGCTTCAACCAAGAATTTTTTAACGGCTTCGGCGCGACGCACGCGAAGGCGGTCGTTTATGGATTGAGGTCCGGTTTTGTCAGCAGAAGCGTTAATGTTGATGGTATAATTGTAAGAAGAAGGTGCTTTGTCGATACCTGACTTCCAGCGGTATAATTCCTGCATAGAGGCAGCCGATAACATGGCGCTTCCGGTGTTAAAGAAAACTACAGAGGTATTCGAGCGTTCGAATTCTGATTTGGATTCTTTTTCTAAATTTTCGATGGTTTTAAGCTTGTCTTCTAGTTTGTTAACTACCTCTTGTGCTTTTTTATTGTTGGCATCTAGGGCGTCAACGCGCATGTCGACCGCTTTAATTTGGGTTTCCACAGGAGATAAATCTGCTTTTGGAGGATTTTTTGCAAGGATGTCTTTGGTTTGTTCGGCAACGAAACCTGACAATTTTGATTTTTCGTAGGCTTCTTGAGAATTGATACAGCTGCTCATGCTGATAGCTCCCAGAGCCGCTAAAGTGATGATGTTTAATGAAAAGATTTTCATAATTGAAATACGAATTTACGGCATCGTGTACTAGAAACCCAAAACTTCATCGAACAATTATCCATAATTGTAGAAGGTGCTTCAAAAATGCGACACCCTAAGTTAGAAAGTTCAAAATTGTATCTTTGCCCTATGGGTAAGCTATATATTCAAGACGTAACCTTGCGCGACGGGCAGCATGCGGTTAAACACCAATATACGTTGGAACAAGCCAAAACTATTGCAAAAGCACTCGACCTTGCCGGAGTTCACGCCATTGAAATTGCCCATGGCGACGGTCTTTCCGGGGGAAGTTTTAATTACGGCTTTGGCGCGCATACCGATTGGGATTGGATAGAATCGGTGGCCCAAGAAATTAAAAATGCCCAGTTAACTACCTTATTATTACCCGGTATAGGAACCATTCACGATTTGCAAAAAGCGCAAAATGCGGGTGTAAAATCGGTGCGCATTGCCACCCATTGTACCGAAGCCGATATTGCCATTCAGCATATCGGAGCCGCGCGTAAATTGGGATTAGACGTGGCAGGCTTTTTAATGATGGCCCACATGAACGATCCTGAAAAGTTGGCCCAACAGGCCAAAATCATGGAAGATGCCGGAGCCCATTGTGTATATGTTACCGATTCGGCAGGTGCCTTGTTAATGAACGATGTAAGAGAGCGTATTTTAGCCTTTAAAGCGGTTTTACGTACCGAAACGGAAATTGGCATTCATTGTCACCACAACCTTTCATTAGGAGTAGCGAATACCATAGTGGCCTATGAACATGGGGCTACGCGACTCGATGCGTCGTTGGCGGGTATGGGTGCAGGTGCGGGCAATGCGCCTTTGGAGGTGTTGATTGCTACGCTTCACAAGATGAACGTGGAAACCGGATCCAATTTACACCAATTAATGGATGCGG
>CBFHXF010000118.1:0-2475 GCA_965659745.1 Bacteroidia bacterium | reverse complement strand
AGTTCAGTAATGACGTGCACTACGAGGTGGAGCTGGTGATTAAAATCAAGAAGCTAGGCCGACATATTCCTATTGATTTTGCGGCAGATTATATCGATTCTATTGCGTTGGGAATTGATTTTACAGCGCGCGACAAGCAAGCGGAGTTGAAAGCAAAGGGATTGCCTTGGGAGAAGTCGAAGGGATTCGACCATTCGGCGGTGATCAGTAATTTTATTCCGGTACCGGCACATTTAGAGGCCTTGGATTTCCGATTGGAGAAAAACGGCGAAGTGGTACAGCGCGGAAATACATCGATGATGATACATAATATTCCGAGTCTGATTGCGCATATTTCGGAATATTTCACCCTGAAAATTGGGGATTATTTATATACCGGCACGCCTGAAGGGGTGGGTCCGGTGCAATCGGGCGACCGATTAAAGGGTTTCATTGAAGAAACCCTTATGTTCGATTTTATGGTGCGTTAATTACGCGTTTAAGCTCATTAATTGGTTGAACTTAGCCAAACGCTCATTGAGCATGTCTTGGGTAAGCTCTTGCAAGCGTTCGGTACCGAATTTTTCTACGCAGTAGCTGGCCATAGCGCTGCCATAAACGATGGCTTTTTTCATAGATTCGAAATCGGTTTTGCCTACAGAAGCGAGGTAACCAATAAATCCGCCTGCGAATGTATCGCCGGCGCCGGTAGGATCAAAAACTTCTTCTAGTGGCAATGCCGGACAGAAGAATATCTCATCGTTTTCGCCGAATAACAAGGCTCCGTGTTCGCCTTTCTTAATAATAAGGTATTTGGGGCCCATAGAGCGGATTTTGCGGGCGGCTTTAACCAAACTGTACTCGCCACTCAATTGGCGGGCTTCTTCGTCGTTAATGGTAAGCACGTCTACTTTGGCAATCACTTTATGCAGGGTATCGAGGGCAATATCCATCCAGAAGTTCATGGTATCCATAACGACGAGTTTGGGACGTGTTTCGATACGTTCTAGGGTGGTTAATTGCACATCGGGACTCAAATTGCCGAGCATTACGTATTCGGGATTTTTCCAATCTTGGGGAATAATGGGATCGAAGGTACCTAATACATTGAGTTCGGTGGTGATGGTATCGCGGCTGTTCATGTCCATATGGTATTTACCATGCCAGAAGAAGGACTTTTCGCCTTGTTTTACTTGGAGGCCTTGGGTATCGACGCCTCGATTTTTCAGGGTTTCTACGAAGTCAAAATCAAAATCTTCACCGACTACGGCAACGAGTCCTACGTTCTTAGAGAGCATAGAAGTGGCCAAAGAGATGTAGGAAGCGGCGCCTCCAATAATTTTTCCGGTAGAACCGAAGGGGGTGTCGATTGCATCAAATGCCACAGAACCAATAACTAACAAACTCATGAAATATTTTTTTATAATTTTTTTTGCAAAGGTATTGAAATTTTGTCGGACTTGACATACATTTGCAGTCCCGTTGAGAACGAAAGGTTCTTACACCAAAGCGGAAATACTCCTTGATAGCTCAGCTGGTTAGAGCAATTGACTGTTAATCAATAGGTCGCTGGTTCGAGTCCAGCTCAGGGAGCCAAAAGCCTCACAGTGATGTGGGGCTTTTTTTGTTTTGACATGCTTTTGGCAATTTTATATTCCGCCAAAACTAACCAAATTGATGAATTTTGGCGAATTATAAAAACAATACCTTCCCTGTAAGCTAAGACTGTAGAGTGACCCTATTATTAAGCCTAACACCAAAAAACTTAAAAATAATGCATTTAAACCAAAGCAGCATAAGTCCAAAATTCACCCTAGAATTGGTTCAAAAATAGACCACCTCAGGAAGCCAATAGCCTATAAGTGATATGGGGCTTTTTTGTTATATTTGTATTAATTCAAAATGCTCGGGCTTGTGATGTCAATAGATTTAACTTATCGAAAGGCCACCCATCTCCATAACTAATGTATACTTGTCACAATTGCGAAAACACAATAGTAAAAATGCCCAAATTAATTAAAATGAATGAATTGTCATGAATTTGGAATTCGGCTGTGATTACTGTAGATTCGTAAATAGTTAAGCAAATAATGATTTTACGAAATCAAAACTTTTCATAAATCAACAGAAAAATGATTATTGCGACAAGTAAAAACGCGTTTAATAGACGCGTAATTTATAATGACACCGTTTTGATGGTTGATGATTATGATAAACTATCTTTTTCATTTAAGGACGAAAAACTAAATTTCGAACTCTCTATTACTTTTACTTTTTCTGAGGACGGAGAAGAATTAAAAACTAGTGGAACAGTAAGTGATGATGGAAAAATCATCAATATGACACTACACAAATGGAATAATTCACTAGGTACTGAGGTCACAAAGCCAATTGAATTACTGACAGGTGCAGGAAAGAGAATTTGGATAAAATTCAAAACCTCAGCAGACAGAATGAATTCACTTCGTTCATTTCACTTAACTATTTGGGGGGAAG
>CBFHXF010000117.1:0-2488 GCA_965659745.1 Bacteroidia bacterium | reverse complement strand
CGTAGAATATAGCCCTATATAGCCGGCGGTTTTCCGATAATCGGCGCCTATTCGTAAACCAAAAATGTCTATAGGCTTCCCCCGTAAATAGGATCTACGACTGTCGAGACCCGCTGAAAATTCGGGCTTTCTTTGGAGGCTGATGCGAATGGAATCTCTAGGCGACCATTGTTGCGCCATAGTACCAGAAATCTCAAAAAAGAAAAGTATTACAAAAAGCAGACGCTTCATTTTAACGCAAAGTTAGTTTAAAATACAAACACTACCTTTGCAAACACGTTAGTCCAATGAAGAACAAGTTCTTATTACTTCAAATTATCCTCTTTACACTTTTTATATGGGGAGTAGGCGATTTGCACGCTCAAATCAGACGCAAACCCATAACGCCAGATTTGAATGCCGGAGGACTTCCACAAACCGCCCCTACGAACAACACCCCTAGCAATAACGATGCGCCTGCCACCTTGCCGCCGATTGTAATTAAACAAGAAAATGAGCGCAAAGAAGTGGTTATCAGAAAGCCAGAAAAAGGCGATTTTACCGTAGAAGGTTTACTGCAACTCAGCTTTGGGGAAGCTCCCATCATGTTGCGATTTCCAGAGATTAAGGGACGTTTCTTCGCAACCAATCATTTGGCTTATCGAGGCACTGTGGGCTTTGAAATTGGTTCCGAAACCTCCGATTTTACCGACAACCGTCAGACTGCCAGTTATGTGGTTTCTCATCAATCCATACGCGCGGGAGGCGGAGTAGAATTACACAGTAAATCCAGTAAACGCATTTCACCTTACTATGGAGCTGAAGGACTTATTTTAGTGAATTCGAACAAAACAACGAGCACCAATACCGATGATTTGAAAACCTATACGCTGGGCGGTGGCTATCTAAAAGACTCCTATTTTACGGGAATCTATTTGGGTGCTTTGGCCGGTTTAGACTATTATTTGAGCTCAGATGTTTATATGGGATTTGAACTGGGTATAGGTGTAACTTCTTTCAGCACTACCGTTGTAGGCGAACGCAAAACATTGCGCGGCACCACCATCAGCGAGTCTAATGTGGTGAGCGGTCGCGGCAACAGCATTGGCATTCGTTACTCGCCCGGTATACGTGTGGGTTTCAAATTCTAATTAATTCCACAAATAACTAAGTCCGAATTCCATGTAATCGGCTTTGTTCAAATGGGCTTTCAAGCGGCTTCGGGCCACCCAATGATGTCCCAATCGATAATCCAATCCAAAGGCGTTATAAAACCAGGGTTTTTCGCTGTGGTAGGGCTTCACAATATACATTCCTAGGTCCAAACGCAGTCCCAAACGCCCAAAAAGAAACACCTTTCCGCCTCTAACCGCCAACTCGTAATTTTCTGATTCCCCTGCGCGCGTGAGGCTACCGTCTTCTTTCCATTGATAGTTCGGATCGACAAAACCGTCTAATCCTACATCCCAAAAGGAAAATTTACTCTTCTGATTGCGGTAACTCACATCGGCAATCCAAATATAACTGCGCCTTGGATATTCCAAACTGCGCTGATTGGTAGCCAGTTTTATTCCCGCTGCCAACGGATACGCGAAATAGCGTTTCTTGGCCTCGTAATATTGTTTTCTGTTGGACGTTTTATAGGGTTTATACGTCACGCCCACATTCATATTTAGGGCATTCAATCCCACATTGGGCTTACTATAATTGCCATTAGAGCAATGGGTTAAATTCACACCGGCTAAAATTCCGAATCGATTTACGGTAAAACGCACATCGGCACTGATCATGGCCAAATAATTCCAATGCGAACCAATGGCATAGTTAATGGGCGTGGTAGTACTGTCGTATTTTTGAGTCAAATAAGACAATCCGTGGCTCAAGCGCCACCGTATCATCAAATTTTTATTCAGGGGAAGTCCCGCTCCTAACGAAACTCCCGCTGCAATTTGGGTACCGGCTTGAGGCACGCCCATATCCATCACCAAAGCCGTTGCCCCCAAATATTTCATCAAATATTTTCGTTCTTGCAACGGATTCGGCACTCTTAATTCATTGGGAAGCTCCCAATCGGCATCGATTTGCAGACCGTAAACAGGAGCCCTCAGGGCTTCCGTGTATTCGCTGTGAGGTCGCATTCCCCCGAATAATAAAGACGCATCTAAGCGGTACTGTCCGAAAACAGTCGACACCCCACTGCACAGGAGAAAGACTATGTTACAAATCCGTTTCAATAGGTTCGCGGTAGCTAAAATACAAGGCGTAAATCCCGAAACAGATTACATATACGGGCGAGGCTATGACTTCGATCATGCGGTTATAGACATCGTGGAGTAAATCGGCTTCGAATACAAACTCTCGGAAGGCTCCTATTCCCAAACAAAGCAGGTCAAAAAAGGCCAGTAAAATCCAGAATTGCAGCCTAAAATTGGGATGTAAATTTTCTTTTATGATGTATACATATCCTATAAAACCGAAGAGGTATACTACGAATTCCCGCAGCGCAAAG
>CBFHXF010000116.1:0-2532 GCA_965659745.1 Bacteroidia bacterium | reverse complement strand
ATCCGTACCCGCGGCCACCGTTTGGAAGGCATTTGGCATTCAGGCTCGCCTATGGGAATGATTATCAATGCCGTTCGCGGCATGCATGTCTGCGTTCCACGCGATATGACCCGCGCGGCCGGTATGTACAATACCCTTTTGAAGGCCGACGAGCCTGCTTTGGTAGTTGAATGTCTCAATGGATACCGTAATAAAGAGAAGATGCCCAAAAACATTGGCACCTTTACCGTTCCTTTGGGCGTTCCCGAAACCCTTAAATTTGGGGAAGATGTTACTTTGGTTACCTACGGTTCTAATTGCCGAATTGCCCAACAGGCCGCGGAAATGTTGGCCGAAGTGGGTATCAGCGTAGAATTAATAGACGTACAAACCTTATTGCCCTTCGATATCCACCACAAAATCGTGGAAAGTCTGAAAAACACCAACCGTTTGGTGGTATTCGACGAAGACGTTCCTGGAGGCGCATCTGCCTATATTTTGCAGCAAATTTTAGAAGAGCAAAACGGCTACCAATATTTAGATAGTAAACCTCTAACTATTACCTCAAAAGCACACCGCCCTGCGTATTCTTCCGATGGCGACTATTTCTCGAAGCCTTCGGTTGACGATGTGTACGCCGAAATCTATCAACTGATGAACGAAGTGAATCCTCAAAAATTCCCTTCATTATTTTAAAAAAATATCACTGTGGAAGCACCCATCATACCGAATTACTTGCGTTTAAGTGGACTAGAACCCTTCACGCTCACCCCTGAAACCAATTTTGTAAATATTGGTGAAAGAACCAATGTAACCGGCAGTAAGGTCTTCGAAAAACTCATCTTAGCCGGTGATTATAATGCCGGTTTAGACGTTGCCCGTCAACAAGTTGAAAACGGCGCACAGGTAATCGACGTGAATATGGATGAAGGCATGCTCGATGGCGTAGAAGCCATGACTACCTTCTTGAATTTGATCGCCGCCGAACCCGATATTTCTCGCGTTCCCATCATGATCGATTCTTCCAAATGGGAGGTAATCGAAGCCGGACTGAAATGCGTTCAAGGTAAGGGAATTGTAAATTCTATCTCCCTAAAAGACGGCGAAAGCGAGTTCATCAAACGCGCCAAACTGGTAAAACGCTATGGCGCCGCCGTAGTGGTTATGGCCTTCGATGAAACGGGTCAGGCCGACAGTTTCGAACGCAAAATCCAAGTGTGCGAGCGTTCCTACCGCATCTTGGTCGACCAAGTCAAATTCAATCCTCAAGACATCATTTTCGACCCGAACATCTTAACGGTGGCCACCGGTATCGAAGAGCATAACAATTATGCCGTTGACTTCATCAACGCCACCCGTTGGATAAAAGAAAACCTGCCCGGCGCCAAAGTTTCTGGTGGGGTTTCTAATATTTCTTTTTCTTTCCGGGGAAATAATCCCGTTCGTGAAGCCATGCACTCCGCATTCTTGTACCATGCCATCAAAGCGGGCTTGGATATGGGAATTGTGAATGCCGGTATGATCGAAGTATACGAGGAAATTCCCAAAGATCTTTTAGAACACGTCGAAGACGTATTGCTTAACCGCCGCGACGATGCTACCGAACGACTTTTGACCTTCTCAGAAACCGTTAAAGGGAAGAAAATCGATAAGGCAGAAGTGCAAGAATGGCGCAATTTGCCCATAGAGGAACGCCTGAAGCACAGTTTGGTTAAAGGCATTACAGAATTCATCGACGCCGATACCCAAGAGGCGCTAGACCTTTTACAAGAGCCTTTGAAAGTAATCGAAGGACCTCTAATGGCCGGAATGAATTACGTCGGCGACTTATTTGGGGAAGGTAAAATGTTCTTGCCACAGGTAGTAAAAAGTGCCCGCGTAATGAAAAAATCCGTGGCCTATTTACAACCCTTTCTAGAAGCTCAAAAAGTCAGCGACCCCAATACACGTCCACAAGGAAAAATATTGCTTGCTACCGTAAAAGGCGACGTTCACGATATCGGAAAAAATATCGTAGGCGTAGTTTTAGCGTGTAATAACTACGAAATCGAAGACATGGGCGTGATGGTTCCGGCCGATAAAATTTTACAGCGCGCCCGCGAGTGGGGCGCCGATATCATCGGTTTAAGCGGTCTAATTACCCCTTCTTTAGATGAAATGGTGCATGTAGCCAGTGAAATGCAACGGCTCAACATGAAACAGCCCTTGTTGATCGGTGGTGCCACTACTTCCCGCGTGCATACCGCCGTAAAAATTGCTCCGAACTACCAATATCCTGTCATTCACGTTACCGACGCCAGCCGCTCGGTTCCCATCGCCGGACAGTTATTAAGTCCCGATACCTACCATATTTTCTCTGAAAAACTGCGTGACGAATACGAGAAATTAGCCGAAAATCACGCCAGCCGCCAACAACAAAAGAATTTAATTCCCTACGAGGAAGCCAGACAGAACGGCTTGACTTTGAGCAGTAAGATTGAGGCGCCGAAGCAAACCGGCTTCTTCCAATTAAACGATTTGTATATTAAAGATTTGGTCGATTATATCGACTGG
>CBFHXF010000115.1:0-2722 GCA_965659745.1 Bacteroidia bacterium | reverse complement strand
AAATATCGTCAATGCCTAAATTTGAATCCTTATATATCAAAGGAAATTCCTCTAATTTGCCTACAGGATAATCCGTGGATTTCAAGAAATCAAATACTACCTTATTAAAAGTCACCACATCTATATCCAACAAATCAGATACCTTCTGCTTCTGTCCATAACGCAAGGAAATAGGCTGCTCCAAATAATACAAAACGGCATTCAGCTTATCTCCTTCTACATACTTCCGATAACTCTCTATCAGTGCAGGAATCCGAGCATTACCAAAAGCTTTCGTTATCACATCTTCACTCCAAATATTCCTGCGGAATGGAAAAATACTCTGAATGTTCTCTTTTTTAGAAATATACCCTTCGCGATCTTCATCACCCCGAATACCCACATAAGAGATTGTCGGATTGGAACCAATCTCTTTTTCAAATGGATCTAATTTCATCTTTTTCGTACACCACCTCGAAGTCGACGACGGTAAATAACCTCCGTAAACAGCCAAAAAATGATCAAAAGACGAAGATTCTGAAGTGGAGAATACATCCACCGACTTATACTCCGTTATATTCTTTCCCAATGCCGAATTCAAACGCTCAATTAAATCATACGTTTCTTTGAGCTCCTTGCCGGTATCACAGGTGTAATAATTAATATTAAGCAATGGAAAATTCTGGCTCATATAAATTGCCAAGGCCGCACTGTCTTTCCCCCCTGAAATTCCTAAAACATGATTGATCATATTAAAACCTCCCCAGCAAGGATAAATGTGCCAACTGGATTAAACAAACCGCTTAATAAATTTGATTGTATGTTTGTATAAATCATTCGATACAAAGACATTGAAAAATAAAAATCTCGATTCCTGCCTCTTTTGTTACATAAATCGCGAAAAACTCATCGAGAATGAACTTGCATTTGCGATTTTCGATAAATTTCCGGTGGTAGAAGGACATATTTTGATAATTCCCAAAAGACACTTCGACAATTATTTTGAAATAACGCAAGCCGAACTAAATGCAACCCATGCGATTATCCTCGAATTAAAACAAAAACTGCAAGAAAAGGACGCTACTATTACCGGATTTAATATCGGTGTTAACCAAGGAGAAACCGCTGGACAAACCGTTCCCCATTGCCATATACACTTGCTGCCAAGGCGCGAAAACGACGTCGAAAATCCGCGTGGCGGTGTGCGACACACCATTCCTGGCAAAGGCTTCTATTAGCCCCCCGCATCCCAAATCAACTTCGCCTGCCCGTGCCCATATAGCGCACTCAAATCCAAATACAAGCGCCGCAACGAATCTCGATCCAACGGCCGTGCTATCAAACCCGCCGAATCCGACAATACCCGAACCACCATTTCACTGCAAAAAACCGCCCCCGCATCCTCCCAGTCCCACCTCGTATCAAACCGCAAACCCTGCAACCGCATCGACCGCACCGCCGACTTAATCGCGCGCTGCTGCCGTTCCGAAGCTTCCCCCAAGCGAACAACACAACCCTTCCCAGGCACACTCCGCGCTACAAACGCCGCAAAATCTTCCTCTACCACCCCGTCGTAACCCCGCTCCGAATTCGAAATCGCATGCGCCACCCGCAATACCGAATCCGGCCCGCGCAAAATCAATCCCACGTGACTTACATCGCGTGGACCCACCTGCCCGTATCGCGCAATCAAATCGCTGATGCCCCCATAACCCCGTCGAAAAATCAAATCGCCCGTGCGAAAATTTCGCCACATCGTACGATCAATATACATCGATTTGCTCTCGGGGGAAGCCCAATAACGCCGCTCCCTATATTCATCAAACGACTGCAATTGGGAACATAGCCCAATTACCAGTCCCAAAATCAGCAACCCGCCGATACGCCAAGTACCTGTTTTCAAAAGCGTTAAATCCCTTCAGCACCCATTAATTGTGCCTCACCTATGTCTCCGCCCATGGGCGTTTTGGCGCCCCCATCAGGACCCATCTCTTCGGGCAAACTGATATCCTCGCCCATGTAAGGATCTTCATTATCCATTTCCGGATCACCACTTTCTTTTCCCTCTTTATCCGCACCGTCTTTATCTAAATAAATTTTCCAAACGCCTTCTATTTTGACCAATTTCATTTCAGAAGGGTCCGCAGTTTTATCAATTTCGGCGCCTTCCCAATACAAAACCGTAGCCGAATCGCCTTTCAATGTTACTTTCGAGATTTCAAACTGTTCCTTTTTAAGTTTGTCTTTATTTTCTTGAGGAAGCATGGCCATCATGCCCCCCAAACCTTGAATCATTTTGGCCGTATTGGGCTCGCAATAGGTGCTGGCCTCGTCAAATTTCAAATCTTGAATCGCCGTGCGGAACTTCGACACTACCTCTCTTACGTTTGCTTCATCTCTATTGCCACAAGCAACCAAGCCCAAAAGACTCAAAAGGAGCATTCCTAAAAAACCGATATTTTTCATGTAACAATAATAGGCAAAAATTATAACCCATAATACATCAAGATTCTATTTATTGCGCAACAGGTTGAAGAGAAATTCATTATCCCAAACGCAATAACCAACTTCCTACTCCCAACTAAATTCTCCAAATTTGCGAAAAACGTTCTCCAAATCGGGGGTGCGGATCAATTGCAGGCGAATGCGTATGTCGCCGCCCTCTTGCTGCACGATTTCCTGAGTGTGATGTATCGGTACGGCCTGCACATAACTCGCCGCCCATCCCCGAACCCAACGGTAA
>CBFHXF010000114.1:0-2756 GCA_965659745.1 Bacteroidia bacterium | reverse complement strand
GTGGTGCCGGCCTCTTTCAATTCAATGATGAGGTCTTTTACCATGTCGGCATTTACCGGATCGAAACCACTGAACGGCTCGTCTAATATCAAGAATTGTGGCTCGTGCAATATGGTGGAAATGAATTGGATTTTTTGGGCCATCCCTTTGGAGAGTTCTTCCATTTTTTTATCGGCCCAATGCACGATTTCCAAGCGATGCAGCCATTTTTTTACATTTTCTTTGGCTTTAGCGCGCGATAATCCCTTTAATTCAGCGAAATACAGCAGTTGGTCTACTACCGACATTTTACGGTATAATCCGCGCTCTTCGGGCATGTATCCAATAAAGGGTACGTGTTTAGAACTGAGTGATTCGTTTTTGAATAGGATATCGCCCCGGTCGGGAGTGGTAACGGTGGCCAACATGCGCATGAGGGTGGTTTTACCCGCACCGTTGGGACCTAATAATCCAAATATTTCTCCTTCTTTAAGGTCTAACGAGATATCGTTGTTTACGCACTGATCGTCGAAGTATTTGTAAACGTGGCTAACCTTTAACATAGTTAAGTCGGCGAACTTACGAAAAGCGATTTAGAAATGCGGATATAAATCGATAAGTTTTGTGAATCATCGAGTAAACGCACCCATTAACCCTAACAAACCTTATCGGCAGCGTAACTGGCACACAAACTGTAGGGTTTGGTACGCGCTTGATAACCCATAGATTCTACGAGTCCTACAGCGGCTCTCACCACGTCATTGGATTTGTATCGAGGATCGGGATTTAAATCCAAATCGATGAATTGCGCTTTGGGGAATCCTTTTTCTTGCAATTCGTTTGCCAAGGCAACCGACATTTCTACTTCACGCCATAATCGGGACCAACGGTCGCGGATGCGGGGAACGCGTTCTTTGGCAAAGAGCACATGTCCGCCTTTTTTCTCTTTATACAAAACGATCACTAAGCCGTAAACGGTTTCCTTATCTCGATTCTTGGAATCACAGCCGATAATGATGTTGGTTTCGGGATATTGAGACAGGTATTCTTTTAAATACGCGTCAAAATCCACGGTAGTGTCAGTTGCTAATATTCTAAATACCATATTAACGAATATAGACATTAAATGTGGTTAAGTGAAATGAAAGCAATGAGTTAATAAGGAATTAACAAATTTTTAAGGTTTGGCCGTAAAAAATAAAACAGACTTACGGGAAATTACTAAAATTAATGCCGCCCATCATTTTGAGTATACCTGTGGAATTGTAATTTTACCGCCGAACTAAAGGAATAACCAATTTGAACATGGATGTATTTAGAAATTGTTTAAAAATCAAACTCCTCATGGTTTTGATTTTTGCGGGTGTATCTACTTTCTCATCAGCGCAGGTATATCAAACGTTGCGAGGTGTAGTAATTGATAGGGAATCGCAAATTCCTTTATCTGATGCGAAGGTGCTTGTGCGATTCGAGAATAATATTGACTCATTTAGGGAAACGCGCACCAATGCCTCGGGCGCATTTGAATTTAACAAAGCCTGGGTAGGTCGCAATGAATTACGCATTACTTTGGGAGGATATACGGAATATAGCGCCAACGGAGTTGTTTTGAGCTCAGGTAAAGAAGGCGTTTTATATATTTCCCTCGATAAAGAGTTTGTGGAACGATTGGGTTCGGTAGATCTGAAGGCACGGAAAACGAACGACCAAACCAATAACGATGCGGCTTTGATTTCGGCGCGATTGTTTACGGTGGAAGAAACCGATCGTTTTGCAGGAAGTAGGGGAGACCCGGCGCGGATGGCGTCGAATTTTGCCGGCGTTCAAGGAGCCGATGATTCGAGGAATGATATTGTTGTAAGGGGAAATTCCCCCGCGGGCATTTTGTGGCGAGTGGAAGGCATTGATATTCCCAATCCCAACCATTTTGCCATTCCAGGCACTACGGGAGGGTCGGTTTCGATAATTAATAATAAGATTTTAGGCAATAGCGACTTTTTTACGGGGGCGTTTCCGGCCGAATATGGAAATGGTATTGCGGGTGCGTTTGATTTGAAACTGAGGCCGGGCAATACCCAAAAGCATGAAATGAGTTCGCAATTTGGTATTTTGGGTTGGGATTTACTGGCGGAGGGTCCTTTGAATAAGAAAGGCGCCACCTATTTGGCCACCTATCGCTATTCTACCTTATCGATGTTGGGGGCTTTGAATGTGCCCATCGGAACCGATGCGGTTCCTCGGTATCAAGATGCGTCGTTCCACTTGAAGTTTCCCTTGAAAAATAAAGCGAGTTTTTCGGTTTTTGGGATGGGCGGTATCAGCAATATCGATATCATGATTTCGGATAAAACGGAATCGAGCCGGAATTTGTATGGCGATAACGACCGCGATCAATTCTTTGGATCGAGTATGGGTGTTTTAGGGGCGAGTTATCAGAAGTCGTTGGGTTCGAAAACGTATTTCAAAGCTGTGATGAGTTTCAACCACCAGCGGGTAGATGCCCAACATCAATGGGCGTATTTTACTATTTTGGATACGACGTATCGCGATGGGGAAATGTTTAATAGTTTGAAATTGGATTCTACGGTGCCGAATTTGGACTATAGATTTCAAGAGCAGTCGCTGGGAATGCACCTGTTTTTGAACCATGCGTTCAATCCCAGAAGCACCTTGAAGGCGGGTTTGCAATACCGTCATTGTTGGTATACGTATTTTGATTCGGCGCGGAATTTGAATGAGAAATTGGATAATTATTGGACGTGGTCACTGCGTTGGAA
>CBFHXF010000113.1:0-2805 GCA_965659745.1 Bacteroidia bacterium | reverse complement strand
TGGATGGCCTACGGGAATAAAAGCAGCGATAAAGGAACATTGGAGGTATTCAGTAATGTAAGTGTTAAAAAAGAATACGTGCTTTTGCCCGATCAAGTGTATGATAAAGATAAAAGCTTTGCTCCGTGTTTTGAAGCTACCTTAAGTGAATTAGAAAAGGCCCAAGAAGTATTGGATACCAATGGGAATAACAATGTGGTGAACATTGTCTATCCACCGAGCCGTATTTTTCCGAATCCTGTAGCGGATGTGTTACAGGTGTTCTCGTATTTCCCCCAAGAAAAAATGGCATTATATACACCTGCCGGTCAACGTTGTGAGGTGCAGGTGGAACCCTATTCAGCGCATGTGTATCGAATAGACATGAAATCGATGGGTTCGGGCATATATATCTTGAAAGTAGGCCAGGAAGTGCACCGGATCATTAAGTATTGATCAGTCTTTCTTAGATTTTAAATTCAGTTTGTTCACCAATTTGATAATGGTGAAGGCTAATAAAAATTGGCGTTAATACCTTAAAAGTATGAGAAATATCATGTAAAAGTGGTGACATCCGTCACGGTTTTGGCCTCTCGTTTTGTAGAACTTTGTAGTACAAAACATTTACTAAAACTAAAATTATCTGCCATGAAAGTAGAACAAATTTACACCGGATGTTTGGCGCACGGCGCTTATTACATCGCATCAAATGGCGAAGCCGCCATCGTAGATCCGCTTCGCGAAGTTCAGCCTTACATTGATCGTGCTGAGAAAGACGGAAACAAAATCAAGTACATTTTCGAGACGCATTTTCATGCCGATTTCGTAAGTGGTCACATCGATTTGGCCCAAAAAACAGGAGCTACCATCGTTTACGGTCCTACCGCGAAACCTGGTTTTGATGCGTTGACTGCCGAAGACGGACAGCTTTTTGAATTGGGAAATGTAAAAATCAAGGTATTGCATACTCCCGGGCATACATTAGAGAGTTCGACCTTCCTTTTAATAGATGAAGACGGTAAGGAAAATGCCATATTTACCGGTGATACTTTGTTTATAGGAGATGTGGGCAGACCTGATTTAGCACAAAAGGTTATTGCAGATTTGACCCAAGACAAATTGGCTTCAATGATGTACGATAGCATGCAAAATGTGATCAAGCCCTTGTCGGATGATATCATTGTATATCCAGGTCATGGAGCGGGTAGTGCTTGCGGTAAAAACATGAGCAAGGAAACAACCGACACATTGGGCAATCAGAAGAAAACCAATTATGCCTTGCGCGATGGATTAGACCGCGAGACGTTTATTGCCGAGTTGCTCGATGGTTTGATGCCCCCTCCAGGTTATTTCCCCAAAAATGTATTGATGAATATTCAAGGTTATGAGTCTATCGATCGTGTATTGGATCAAGGATTACGTGAATTGAGTCCGGAGGCCTTTGAAGCGGCGGCGAATGAAACCGATGCGGTGGTTTTAGACACACGTAATGCGGATGTTTTCGCGGCCGAACATATTCCGAATAGCATTAATATAGGCATCGATGGTTCTTTTGCTCCTTGGGTAGGTGCGTTGATTACCGATATCAAGCAACCCATTTTATTGGTTTCTGATCCAGGAACGGAAGAAGAAGTGGTTACACGCTTGGCACGTGTGGGTTATGATTTTGCAATGGGATACCTTAAAGGCGGTGTTGCAGCTTGGAAAGCGGCAGGTAAAGAAATAGAGAGCATTCCGAATGTAAGCGTGGATGAATTCGTTAACATTTATAAGAATGATAGTAATATTCATGTTTTAGACGTGCGTAAAGCAAGCGAGTTTGGTTCACAACATATAGTAGGTGCAGAGAATGGTCCGTTAGACTATATTAACGATAGCATGACGATGATTGATCCTAAGAAAACCTATTATGTGCATTGTGCTGGTGGATATCGTTCTATGATTTTCAATTCAATTTTGAAAGCCCGTGGTTATGATAACTTAATAAATGTACAAGGCGGATTCAATGCATTGAAAGACAACGATGCATTTGAGATAACCGAATACGTTTGTCCGACTACCTTATTATAGTGGGCAACAGCGTTTAATAAAAAACGGGGTTCCAATGGGACCCCGTTTTTTGTTAATGATTTTTTTAGGTTATGGTTGAGTCAATTAGTTTTCCTTATGCCAAACTAACTTCTTGCGATACGTTTGTCCGTCGGGTCCTAAAATATGCAAATACAATATTTGCGCCGGTATGCTAGGGTCAATTTCGAATTCCATACCAGAATTGTTAAATGTATTTAAAGATGTCTTTTGCACCAATACACCGATATTATTATATACGTTTACCGTTGCTTGATTTAAATCAAAAGGGAATTGAATCTTAACTTTTCCGTCTGTATTGGGATTGGGGAAAACGGTTACATCGGGAATCTTCTTTAGGTAATCGGTATGGGCGTGAGCGTCTTTTATGAGTTTCACTTTATAAAGTGTGGGATTGGCACGGGTTTGGGAAATGGTATTATTGGCAAAAGGATTTTGGGTATTGCTTTCAATGCCCCCAAAAATATAGCCCAAGAGAGTGGTATCGCCTATTAGTTTATTCAAATCAATTATCTCATGTTGAATTTGTGGAATGTCGGGATTGAACCAGAATTCGGCGCTGCTTCCTAAAAAGGCGGGCATACTTTGATTGAGCTTATATTCGGTATAGGCACCTTTGTTATTTTGGGTGAGCAGGCTAATGGTTTTAACAAAAGGCACCAGGTCGTCTTTTATCAGTTTTTCGTTTTCGTAATCGTATTGCGAAAGTCCTCCTAAGAAAAGAGAATGCATTTCTTT
>CBFHXF010000112.1:0-3204 GCA_965659745.1 Bacteroidia bacterium | reverse complement strand
ATGCCGGTTCAAGAAATGATGGATGCCCTAGGAATTGGTTCTGCCGATCAAATCATCATTGGCGAATTAAAGTACATGAATGTACTCGCCGCTGAGGTGAAAAAAGCGAAAGTGGCTACATTGAAAAATGTAATGCTTTGGAATATGTTACGCGGTTCTATGGGACAGCTTTCAGAAGAATTAGACCGTATGTCTTTTGATTTCTATGGAAAAACCTTGCGCGGAACCCCTGAACAAAGTCCTCTTAACGAAAGGGCATTAAGCGTTGTAAACGGATCTTTAGGTGAAGCCTTAGGAAAGTTATACGTAGAAAAATATTTCCCCGCCGCTGCTAAGGTAAAGGCCAAAGCCATGGTAGATGATGTAATTGCCGCCTACCGCGTGCGCATCAACAACTTGGAATGGATGAGCGCTGAAACCAAGCAAAAAGCGCAAAAGAAATTGGATAAATTAACCGTAAAAATCGGATATCCCGATACATGGAAAGACTATTCTAGTTTGGATGTGGCTTCTTATGAGCAAGGCGGTAGCTATTTCCAAAATATGTTGAACCTATCGAAATGGTCTATGGCCGACAATATGTCGAAGTATGGTAAACCCGTTGATAAATCTGAATGGGGCATGTCGCCACAAACCGTAAATGCCTATTACAATCCCGTTTACAACGAAATCGTATTCCCAGCGGCCATTTTACAACCGCCCTTCTTTGATTTCAAGAACGATCCTGCTGTGAATTTTGGAGGAATTGGAGCGGTAATCGGACATGAAATATCGCATGGTTTTGATGATGCGGGTGCCCAATTTGACGAAAATGGAAACTTAGTTAATTGGTGGACTGAAAACGATTTGGTACAGTTCAAAGAGCGCGGCAAAAAACTAGCCGAACAGTACAATAAATACGAAGCCTTGCCTGGGAAATTTGTAAATGGCGAATTTACACTAGGTGAGAATATCGGTGACTTGGGTGGGGTTGCATCGGCCTACGACGGTTTGATGATCCACCTGAAAAGAGAAGGTGCCGTAGGGGTAATTGATGGTTATACCCAAGAACAGCGTTTCTTCATGAGTTGGGCAACCGTTTGGCGCAATAAAATTCGCGACGAAGAACTGGCCATGCGCCTGTTAACCGATCCGCATTCTCCCGGTTACTTCAGAGCTATCGGTCCTCTGGAAAATCACGAAGGATTTTACAAAGCCTTTGATGTGAAAGAGGGACATAAAATGTTCAAGTCGAAAGCCGATCGCGTAGAAATCTGGTAAATTTGAATGAGTCTGAAACATAATTTAAAAAAGGGGAGTCATAACAATGATTCCCTTTTTTTTGCGTTATTCGCATAGCCATGAAACAATCCCTACAACAAATTTTACTCTCAGCCTTGAATACTGTAAAACGCTTTCCTCTTGTTTTAGCGGTTGCTTTATTGGGCAGTACCACTTTGTCATTATTAATGGGGGATGAGGTAACGACCGAACAGCAAAATATGATGGCGGTTTGGGGACAAACCTTCGCTTTGGGAATTCCCTTATTACTAGCGGCCACCTTATTTGCAGAATCGGTAACGGGTGTCATGCGCAAATTAGGGGTTTACAAATTGGCAATTGCCTTATTGATTATAACCTATTTTCATTTGAATTATGTGAATACCCATGGATTCAGTCAAGGTGAATTGAGCATTACTTTTGCCGGATATTTCTTGGCCTTTCATTTACTCGTATCGTTTTTGCCGGTCATAAAGATTTCCGATGCGGCTGTTTTTTGGCATTTTAACAAAACCTTATTTCTTCGGGCTGCCATCACGGTATTGTATGTAGGGGTCTTGTATGCGGGTTTGGCGGGCGCTATGTTGGCGTTGGATCAGTTATTAGGATTTGAAATCAAATCGGTTTACTATGGCCGTTTGTGGGTTTACATGTCTGGATTGGGAAGTGTTTGGATGTTTTTAGCCCATATTCCTAAGAAATTAGAAGAAACGGTCGATACGGGGTATCCCAAAGGATTGCAAGTCTTCGCGCAATATATTCTCATGCCTTTGGTCTTAATTTATTTAGTCATACTTTATATATATGGAATTAAAATTGCCCTCTCCGGTACCTTACCCGTGGGTTGGGTATCCAATTTGATTTTGGCTTTTGCAGTGGTGGGAATGCTGGCTTTATTACTCTTGCATCCCTTAACAAAGGTCGACGGTAATAAATGGGTCAATCGGTTTACCCGGGTTTTCTATTTGGCTTTAATTCCCCTTTTGGTGTTACTCTATATTGCGGCCTTAACTCGGATCAATAGCTATGGTTTTACGGAGTTAAGATACGCGCTTTTGGCATTAGCCGTTTGGCTATCGGGTGTTACCCTGTTTATGTTGGTAACGCGCAATAAAAATATCCGTGCCATTCCGCTGAGCTTATTCTTTACGGTGGTGTGGGTCTTTTTTATACCCGGTTTTAACTTGCATAGCGTTTCAAAAAACAGCCAGACGGAGCGATTGCAGGCGCTATTGAAAGACCATAAAATGTGGACAGATAAAAAGGAATTAATGGCCCCTCAAGTGGCGCTCCCTGATTCGATTTCTGCCGAAATGTATAACATTGCAGAATACTTAAGCACTCAGCATGGTACTACGGGAATGGAACCCGCTATCCAAATCCCCGATTCCTTTTTTGATAAAAACAGTGAAAACAGAAGTCGTTACGATTTAACTCAATGGCTCAGTTCCGCATTAGCGCCCTATGGAATCAGCGACGGCCTCGTTTATACAGAAGATATCACAGAAGCGGTGATGGAAGATACCGCCTCCCCTCAGATGCCTGCCGCCGTTCCTAATCCGGTTACTTTTCCGGATCTGGAAATCCGATTTAGGGGACCTACACCTTCCGTAGTATCTGTACCCAAAGGAAATTGGACGCATTGCGTAGATGTAGAAATTCGCGATTTTAGATATATTTCTAACAGCGATTTTAATAAGGTTGTACAGATTAACCGCGACGTAACCGAAAAGAATTTGTACATTTCCAATAATAAATATACCGAAGTCTTCAATTTGGATTCTTTAATGGGAAGCCATGTTCACGCCTATAAAGTCCCGAAACAAAATGGGGCCAATAATTTTTACTTCACCAATTTCAAAGAGGTTGTTACCCTGCGATCAAAAAATGCTGTGTTGCAAGTATTTTACATGGAATATAATTGGAATACGAAATTAACCAAGT
>CBFHXF010000111.1:0-3239 GCA_965659745.1 Bacteroidia bacterium | reverse complement strand
TGCGAAACCTTGTATCGGGCGGATTTAGTAAAAAATGTAGCCGATTTTTACGATTTAACCGAGTCAGATATATTGCAACTCGATCGCATGGGCGAAAAAAGTGCCACCAATATCATTAAGGGCATTGCCGATAGTAAAGGGCAAGCGTTTGAGCGGGTATTGTTTGCTTTGGGAATTCGATTTGTAGGAGAAACGGTGGCTAAAAAATTGGCTTTTGCCTTTGAAGATATCGATGCCTTATCACAAGCCGATGCGGAAGCCTTGATTGCCGTTGACGAAATTGGCGAACGCATTGCCGAAAGCGTTATCCAATATTTTAAGGATCCGGAAAACCAGCATATCATAAACCGTTTGAAAGCGCATGGTTTGATTTTCAAAGCGGAAAAACAGGAAGCCAAAGGCGACGAGCTCGCTGGAAAAGTAATCGTGATTTCGGGTGTTTTTGAAATCCATTCGCGCGACGATCTCAAGGCGATGGTAGAAGCGCACGGAGGAAAAATCGGTTCGGGGGTAAGCGCCAAAACCAGCTTTTTATTGGCAGGCTCTGGAATTGGTCCCTCAAAATTAGCCAAAGCCGAATCTCTTGGAGTACCTTTGTTGAGCGAAACCGAATTTTTAGCCCTGTTAACTTCATGAGCACTTCTAATAAACGCAATACCTTTAAAGATACCATCTGGGTATATAAAGGACGAAGTTTAGTCAAGCAATTGCCTGCTACGCCTTCGTTTTCAAGCGCCAAACGCTGCATCGTTTATATGGGTTTGCATTTGTATCAGCAGCATTCGAAGCAGATTGACGTGTACTGCGATTCGCTGCGTTCGCGCGGATATGCGTTGCTACAAGTAGTGTTATACCCTACCCGCGACCCCAAAACCATATCGGCACAACAATCGCCCGATACCTTGCATTTGTGTTTGAAGGACGTGACGTTCTCGGGCTTCCCCAAGAAACCAATTTTGGAAAAATTGCAAAACTTTAATGCCGATATATTTATAAATTTTAACGGAGATTTTTCTTATTCGGACATGGGATTTGCGCTTTGTTCGCGCGCGCCCTATCGCGTAAGTCCTTATCAATTAGAGTACAAACCCTATTTCAATATCCTTCTCAAGTCTCGTAACGACGAGTCCTTACCCCAATATTTAAACAGCATCGACGCATTTTTTAAACATTTATCATGAAAGCATTACACGGAGCCGCAACGGCACTGATAACCCCTTTTAAGTCGGATTTAAGCATCGATTTCGATGCATTAGAACGCATCGTTAACCATCAAATCGCGAATGGCACGCAATATTTAGTGGTTTTAGGCACGACCGGAGAAAGTGCCACCCTATCGGCCGATGAAAAATTAGAAATCATGCAAGCCGTGGTGCGCTTCAATCAAAAACGCGTTCCTCTGGTTATTGGCATGGGCGGTAACAATACCCAGGCGCTGGTAAACCAATTAAAATCTACCGATTTTACGGGTTACGATTATGTTTTATCGGTAAGTCCTTATTACAACAAACCCAATCAACGCGGCATTATTGCCCATTATACGGCCGTTGCCGATGCGAGTCCTTTGCCCGTAATTTTATACAATGTTCCGGGTAGAACGGGCAGTAACATGACGGCGGCGACCCAATTAGAATTGGCACAGCACCCCAACGTGGTCGCTACGAAAGAGGCCTCGGGCAATATGGAACAAATTATGCATTTATTGCAACACAAACCCGATAATTTCGAGGTAATCAGCGGCGACGATTCGCTTACGTTTCCGATGATGGCCTTGGGAGCTTCAGGGGTTATTTCTGTGATCAACCATGCCTATCCTAAGGTATTTTCAGGAATGGTAGCCGATTGTTTGTCTGGAAATTGGGAAGCAGCACGCCACGCGCATTACGAAATATTAGAAGGTTCTATACGTATTTTTGAAGACGGAAGTCCGGGTGGCATCAAAGTCATGATGCACGAAATGGGCCTATGCGAAACCTATGTACGTCCTCCTTTATTCCCCGTAAACGAAGGTTTAGAACAAATTTTACGTTCCTTGGTTAAATAAACACTATGAACCCCCATCTCAATCCGAATAACGAAAATCTCAGTAAAACCGATCAAGATATCGAGAAGGTATTGCGACCGGCTGAATTTGACGATTTTACCGGACAAGAGAAAATTTTAGATAATTTAAAGGTATTTGTGCTTGCCGCCCGGCAGCGCGGAGAAGCCTTAGATCATATATTATTGCACGGTCCTCCGGGATTAGGGAAAACGACCTTAAGCCATATCGTGGCCAACGCGATGGGCAGTTCCATGAAAATTACCAGCGGTCCGGTACTCGAAAAACCAGGTGATTTAGCAGGATTGCTCACGAATTTAGATAAAGGCGACGTACTGTTTATCGACGAAATACACCGCTTGAGTCCGGTCATCGAGGAATATTTGTATTCGGCCATGGAAGATTACCGCATCGATATCATGATCGATACCGGTCCGAATGCCCGCAGCGTTCAAATCGATTTATCGCCGTTTACCCTCATCGGGGCCACCACGCGCAGTGGTTTGCTCACCGCGCCTTTACGGGCCCGTTTTGGCATTAACTGTCGCTTAGAATATTATACCGCCGAGGTGCTCACCCAAATTGTAGCGCGCAGTTCCTATATATTAAAGGCGCCCATTCGAGAGGAAGCGGCCTATGAAATTGCCCGGAGAAGCCGCGGAACGCCGCGTATTGCCAACGCACTATTGCGACGTACACGCGATTTCGCACAGATAAAAGGCGATGGTACCATCACCTTAGATATTGCTCAATTTGCCTTGAATGCCTTGAATGTGGATGCCGACGGACTTGATGAAATGGACAATCGTATTTTAAGTACGATTATTGACAAGTTTCGCGGAGGTCCGGTTGGACTCAATACCATTGCCACGGCGGTGGGCGAAGATGCCGGAACTATCGAAGAGGTTTACGAGCCCTTTTTAATTCAGGAGGGCTATATCCAAAGAACGGCGCGAGGCCGAGAAGCCACGCCTAAGGCCTTCCGTCATTTGGGTAAAATTCCGCATCAAGGACAATCTCCTACCCTTTTTTAGCATGAATCCGGCGCAAGAAATCGAGAAACGAGCGTTAGAACTCGGTTTTTTAGCTTGCGGATTGGTAGGCGCGCGCTTTCTGGGGGAAGAAGAAGAACGGCTGAGAACGTGGCTCGATCGCGGCTATCAGGGTAGCATGGGCTATTTAGAGCGCAATGTTGAAA
>CBFHXF010000110.1:0-3295 GCA_965659745.1 Bacteroidia bacterium | reverse complement strand
CTAATTGAGGGGGGAGGCAGAGTATTGCGACATCGGCGTTAAGCGACGTGCCCTCGTTTGTTTTTAGGATTATTTCCTCTTCGTTATCGATAATGGAAGTAATTTTGGTATTGAGTAAAATGTCTACTTCAGGGATTTTTTCATGAAGTTTTTCAATTAAGCGTTCGGTTCCGCCCACAATTCGGTAGGAAGGACTTTCAGAATCGGGCACATAAAACGTTTGTGGGGATTGATTTAGGTCGGTTTGGAATAAGGATTTCCCCGAAGAATACTGCGGAAATTTTTCAAGTCCCAATTCCTCCAATAAGTGCAATAGATTTTGATGCGCGTCTGAAAACCAGGTCGCTCCAAGCTCCAACGGCGTGTCTAATTTCCCCAATAATGTATGAATTCTTCCTCCGAGCCTTGAAGACGCTTCTACGATTTGGATTTCTATATTTTCTTTGGGAAGCAAATAAGCCAATGCCAGACTTGTCAAGCCACCACCCACCAATACTACTCGTTTTGACTTCATGAAAATTTATTGAATCTGACAAATTTAAGCCATAAAACAAGGATTGAATCGGAATACCTATAAGTAAAGTGACAAAATCAAATTCAGGTAGAGGGGCCTGATATTTTGAGTCGGTGCTTGATTTTGTGCCTATTTCTTTTCTTTCATTTCATTTCCCCCGAAAAAAGTATTTTAAAAAAATCCTTCAAATCGGATTAGAAATGAAAAAATTATTATATTTGTTTAGAGGCGGATTCTTCTATGTTACGCATTGACTTTCATACGGAATAGGCAATGTTGAAAGAACAAAGGGAAGCCATTAATGCTATGTTTATGTTGAAATCAAAAGTAATACTCTTTCTCTTCGTTTTGTCCTTTCTTGCTAGTGAAGCAAGTGCTCAGAATTCTACGATTGAGTTGATTTCTAGTAATCTATCTCAGCCCGTTGGGTATAAACAAATTGGTAAAAATCATACGGTAACGGTCGCGAATAGAGTTAACAATACCAATAGTGAGATTATAGTAACTAAGTTAAATAATCAACATAGAATTATTTGGAGTAAAGCACTAAGTGTTTCTGTTGGCAAACTAAACAAGGCGTATTCATTTATGGTGGATAGAGATTCAAATGTGGTAATTGTTGGCGCAGTAGAAGGGATATCGTCGTTTATTCTTAAGATCAATGGGAGCACCGGAAATACCATGTACGCCAAGCAAACAATCAACAAATCGGGATCAAAGTCCGATAGATTATTTAAGATTTACCAAATGGATGAACGGTTTTCGGATGATTATATCGTTTCTGGAATAATGGGATATCCTAATAAACATGTTGTTGGGAGATTTCAGAAAAACGGAAACCAAGTTTGGTGCAATGAATACGACATCACTAACAAAAATGAATTAATGTACGCGTTAGCGGAATCCGCTACGGGTGATATAATTCTGGGCGGACATATAAAAAATTCAAATTATGATCACGAAATTGTTAAATTAAATTCATCGGATGGAAGTTTAATAAAAGTTCAAACTTATAATTTAGCTTATAATGTGTATAGTAATGGAGGGTTTGACGATGCGGTTGCCATAACCGGCACCGATTATATCGCCTTTTCCATGATAGTTAATGATATCTCTGGAAGACCAGCTTATCAAGGGGTTTTGCTGTATAATACACGAACCGATCAAATAGAGAAGAGGCAACTGTATGATATTAAGGCAAGTGCACGGGGTCCGAATATCGCGTATGATGCTGCTTCCCAATTAATTATAGTGGGGGGCGTTTTTGTAGATGTGGGTAATAATAATCTTTTTTTCCAGTTAATCGAATTAAATGATTTAAAGAAATGTAAAACTTACAAGTTGAAAAATATCAACTACCGCACTCAATCCTCTAATGCGGCGTATGTGAGCGTGGACGATAATCAAAACCTGTTGGTGTCTGCCTATCTTTCCGATAATACCAATTTGAATGTGTCTAGTTTACTATTGGGTAAATATAGCGTGTCTGGCAGTGACTGTATAGAGGAAATTACAACTGATTTACTTAATTTGAACGTGCCATCTTCCGTTGGGGAGGACTATAAAATTGTGAGTTACCCTAGTTTTAGTGGTGAAACGCCCTGGCGGACTGAAAACGATTACAAAATTGATACGATTTGTAAACCCGATTGTGTTCCAACGCAAAAACTATTCCGAATAAACATTCCAAATAATAAAGATACCATTTGCGAAAAGGAAGTCTACGAATTAGCGGTTACTATTGATAATAATGTCTACGATTCTTTGATTAATTTGGTTTTACACAAGAAAATTGGCAATAGTTTCTTGGTATTAGACTCGTTAAAAAACAAAAGTAATGGGATGTTCAATTTGAGCGCGACTGATTCTGTCGCAACTTATATGGTCATTGGCAAATCAAAATGCAGCTTTAACGATACTGCTTTTTTTACGTTGTATAAACACCGAATCTATGTTGCTGGAATAACGGGTGGGGGTATTTTTTGTCAAAACGAACCCGTAAATCTCGGCTCTGGATTTGCGAGAACGAGTAATAATAAAGCTACATTGAATTATGAATGGAGAGACTCGGCAAGCGATAAAGTTATAGGTACTTCCAAAGATCTTAATTTTCGAGCACAGAAGCCTTTGGTTATTACTTTGAAACTTTTTGATAATTGTGCAAACCCTATTAATCTAAAATCACGCATATATGTGGCTCCCCTGGTGTTAGATAGCACTATTTTGACGAAGAAATTGGGTTGTGAGCCATTGCATACGGAAATGATACACCCGAAAACGCAACCTTTTGCCAGTGATAATATTTCATTCAGTTGGATTTGGAAAATTCAAGGTAATCCTGTGTATAATACGGTTACATCCGCTGGGGTTGTAGAACCCAATATCCCGCATGTTTTCCCAATTGCGGGTAACTATTTTGTAAGTTGTGAGATGTTTTTTGCAGGAGATAAAATCTGTAATATATATAGCGACTCGATTCGTGTTTATAAATCGGCTATTGCTGATTTTAATTTCAATCCAGATAAAGTCGAAATTTCCGATCCAGAAGTGGTGTTTGATAATAAATCTCGTTTTGCCTCGAATTATTACTGGCAATTATTAGATACGAGTTACACTACGTTCGCGCCTGTACACAGATTCAATGAAATGGGTGTTTATAAGGTAATGTTGATTGCTTATGCCGATAATTCATGTAATGATACTTTATGGAAGCAGATAGAAATCAATGATGATTTTCGAATGTTTATACCGACTGCTTTTTCGCCGAATAGCGATGGGTTG
>CBFHXF010000109.1:0-3315 GCA_965659745.1 Bacteroidia bacterium | reverse complement strand
AGGGGGTTTGTTTTAGCAAAGTTTAGAGTTTAGAGGGGAGAGTTAAGAGGGTTAAAAGTGTAGAGTGTAAAGTTTAATGTGTAATGGCTATAGTTGTTTTACACATTAGACCCTACACATTACACTAGTCTCTTAACTCTCCCCTCTAAACTCTAACCTATTTAACAAGGGTTAACTCGTTGATGATGTTGCTGGCGCCGCCAAGTTTGTCTACGATGAAGAGCACGTAGCGGATGTCGACAGAGATGGTGCGTTGTACGTCGGGCATGAAGCCGAAGTCAGAAGCGATTGCTTCCCAGTTGCCATCGAACGCAATACCAATCAATTCGCCGTTGCCGTTGATAACGGGTGATCCGCTGTTACCGCCGGTGATGTCGTTATCGCTTAGGAAACAGGTATGCAATTCGCCGGTAGTGGCGTCTTTATACTGTCCGAAATCTTGGTCCTTCACCATATTGATAAGGGTTTCAGGTGCATCGAATTCGAAATCTCCGGGGATATACTTCTCTAAAATACCTTTAGAAGTGGTGTAATAGCTGTACTTTACGGCGTCTTTGGCATTGTAACTTTTTACGGTTCCGTAGCTCAAGCGCATGGTGGCGTTGGCATCGGGAGCAACTGTTTTCTCGGGATACATTTCTGCTTTAGCGGCTAAGAAAAGGCGTTCCGCACGGCTGAGCTTGGAATTCGCAGCAGATAAATTTGCGGCTAAGTCTTCCCTCAAAATGGTCATGTATTCGTTTACAATTTGGAAAATTGGGTCTTTTGCTAGGGTTTTGGCCTTAGGTTTTGCGAAGGCTTTTTTCAAGGCTTCTGGATTGGCGAAAATAGATTTTTTCCAAACGGCTTGCGACATAGCGGTGTAGTCGTTTTTGTGCTTTGCTGCTAATTTTTTGAGGGAAGCGGGCAAATAGGTTGGATCTAGATCGTCCATCAAATGACGGAAAACGGCTGCGATTACGCGTACTTCGATTTCGGCATTGAATTCGCGGTAGCTTTGGTCAATACCGGCGGCATATTGGGCGGCCATAGCCTCACCACGGTCGGAATTTTTATCGCTCAAGGCGGTGTAGATACCGATGCTGCGTAGGGCGTTGATCATGGGCACGCTGTTGGCGATACCGTCTTGGAGGTATACGTTGTACAAACCAATTTTATTTAACTCGGCATAGGCTTCGTCGTATAAAGAGGTAACGGTACCGTAGGTTTCTTGCTTGTTGTTTTTTTCTACCCATGCTTCGAAAGCGCGTTCTTCGGCTTTGCGGGCGGCATAGATATCGGGGCGTGACAATTCTTTGGCTTCACCGTTGAATTTGTTCCAGTAGTTTCCTAAACCGGCTAATTTATCGGAGTACATCAAACGGATGTCTTTGTCGGCCTTCATATAGGTTTCGTAAACGTCCATGATGCTGCGGCGCAATTGCACGCGCATGGGGCGTTCTTTACCGCTAAGGTATTTGATGCCTTCGCTGTAGGTGTTACGGGTGGTGCGACCTGGATATCCCATGGTCATGGCGTAATCGCCTTCTTGGTAACCTTTTAAGCTAACAGGAAGGTGGTGTTTGGGGGCATATGGCTTGTTTGCCTCATCAAAATCTGCAGGATCGTTAGAACCATTGGCATAAATGCGGAACATCGAGAAGTCACAGGTGTGACGGGGCCAGCGCCAGTTGTCGGTTTCGCCACCGAATTTACCTACGTTTTCTGGAGGTGTTCCTACTAAGCGGATGTCGCGGTACACCTCATAGTACATAGCGAGGTATTGATTTCCCCCGTAAAAAACGGCGATATCAACTACGTAATTCTTTTTTGCGTCGCCAAGGGCTTCGATAAGTTCGTTTTGAACCTTTTTGAAGTTCATGGCGATGGCGGTATTGCGGGCGGCTTCGTCTTGGTTGATTTGGGTACCGGCGGTTACGCGGTCGGTAACGTCTTCAATTTTACGAAGGAGTCCGATTTGGAAATTGGCGCGTCTTTCTTCAGAGATAGACTTGGCCCAAAATCCGTTGGAAAGGATGTTGTCTTGAGGGGTTGAAAGTTCTTGGATGGCACCGTAACCACAGTGGTGGTTGGTAAGGAAAAGTCCTTTGTCGGAAACGATTTCACCGGAGCAGAACATACGTCCGTTGGACATAAGTCGCACGATGGCGTCTTTCACGGATGCGTTATTGATGGAATAGATGTCTTCGGCAGAAAGTTTGAGGCCACGGGCCTGCATAGGATCTTGGATTTTCTGAAGGAGGGTCAGGGGCCACATACCTTCGTCGGCGCGTAGGCTCAGGAAGGCCGTAGTTGCTAGGATGAGTGTGAGTATTCTTTTCAACATGATGCAAATATACTCACTTTGTTCGAGGTATACTCGGCTAGCGCCTCGCGGGATACTCGGCTGTCGCCTCGCGGGATACTCGGCTGTCGCCTCGCGGGATACTCGGCTAGCGCCTCGTTGTTTTTTTAGGTTTGCTCACTTTGTTCGCTGGGGTTGGCTCACTTTGTTCGCGGGGTTGCTCATTTCATTCGTGGGGTTGGCTCACTTTGTTCGCGTGGGTTGCTCATTTTATTCGCTTTTTGCGGAAAGTGCAAATGATTTGAGAAGGGATTTGGATTTTGATGATGAATTTTTTGGGGGATTGGCGTTGGGAATGGGTTTGAGCAAGTATGAAAGATATGAATGATAAAATAAATACAATTTTGGGTTTTGATTTTGAGGGAGAAAAAAACGAAAATTCTGACTTGAAATCAGACGGTAATAAAACGTCGGCTGGGGAAGGCGGATTTGTGTACAGCTTCGAGAAAACGGGTGCCTATAAGTTGGCGATGGAGATTCTGGTTCAAGTTTATGGTGTGAGTCAGGGTTTCCCTAAAAGTGAGCGCTTTGGATTGATTGATCAGATACGGCGTGCATCGATTTCAGTGGTATCTAATATAGCGGAGGGTTTTGGTAGGAATATGGGCAAGGGCAGGAATCAGTTTCTTACTTATTCATATGCAAGCGCTTTTGAAGTGTACTGTCAGTTAGAAGTGGCCGCAAAACTTGGTTATTTTAAGGATAAGAATAAAGATTACGAAGACATGAGAAAAAAAATTCGCAAGTTGACGTATTTGATTTCAACCATTAAGTCGGCGAATTTCAAAGATCAAAACTAATTTGGTAAGAGATCGTCGACGGAGTTGATGTCGGATACTTTTTTATCGCGGCGCCAGCGGACGATGCGAGGGAAACGGACGGCTATTCCGCTTTTGTGTCGGGAACTTTTGTTAACGCCTTCGAAGGCTATTTCAAAAACGAGTTCGGCGTTGACGCTGCAAACGGGTCCG
>CBFHXF010000108.1:0-3455 GCA_965659745.1 Bacteroidia bacterium | reverse complement strand
GCATAAACGGTAATTGGTTTACGCGGGAATTGCGAACGCGATCGTAATAGAAGATGTTTGCGCGGTCGTACACGTTCACAATGGATATGATGGTTTTGAATTCGCGTTCTTTGGGCAGATTCCATACTTTGCTGGCCGAAATGTCTAAGCGGTGATAGTAAGGAAGTCGGCCTTGGTTGATATTGCCGTATAATATTCCCAATGAGCCGTTTTGCGAGGTATAATCGGTAGCAATACCGTCTTTGAAGTCGTATTTTTCGTAATATCCTTGGGTTTGGGTGAAGGGGAAACCGCTTCCCAAGTTCCATCGGATAGACAAATCGGTCGGGTTCTTCTTATTAAAGGTATAACTCAAAACAAAATTGGCATTATGTCTTCTGTCAAAAATGGGTTGATAGGTTTGGTATCCATCGAAACGATTCACATAGGTTAATGAGTAAACGCTCCATATATACCAGTGTTTGTCTTGGTATTTCAACGAAATATCTCCCCCATAGGCATCGCCGGTTTCGATCACAAAATCTTGACGTATGCGTTCGGGTTTATCTTGATTGAATTGGTCGTTTTCAAATAGTTTATCGCGATTGATATTGGTGATTTGATTGAATATTTTCACAAAACTCTCAATATTCAGGGTCATGTTTTTCGTTAATCTGAAATCGGTTCCGATTACGGCATGTTCTGCTTTTTGCAGTTTATGGGTTACAGGCTGTCCGTTGAACGTTTCAGGCAAATTATCGGGTCCCGATAAGAAGCCATAGAATAGATTCACTACGTCGCGATCGCTGATGGCCGACAATAAATTCTGGGAATAGCGACCCACGGCCATTTTAAGTCCCCAGCCTTTAAACGGCATATAGCGCATTTGAATGCGGGGTTCCATGCTTCCGTTTGCCAATGAGGCATAATATTGGGCACGGTAACCGAAATCGGCGATAAACTTTTTACGAACGAAGCGGTAGTTTACATACGCATTGAGCTCAGTGGTGCTTTCGAGCTGACTGATGCGGCGGTTATTGCTATTGAAGATTTCGAAATTGGTTTGAAATCCATTGATCTCAAGTCCCCATTTCAAGGCATCTTTACGAAAATTATAATTAAAATTCATACCCAAATTGAAGCCACCGATATCGCTACTTCTGGGTTTGTTGTCGGATTCTAGTTGTTGGATATTGTAATTGCTATACAGGAAATAACCGTCAACGCGCGTTTTGGCTTGTTCGGGAACGACTAAAAATTTCCCTCCGACACCGTAGGATTTCCAACCATAGCTGGTGGTATTCGGGAAGTCGACCATATCACTGAAGTAGAAACCGTACAAGCGGCTATAGCCCCCATTGGCTGAATTGGCAGAAAATTTCAAGAAGAAGTCGGCAAAATTATACGGCAATCGATCGGGGTTGGCGTAATTGTATAATAGCCGTGAAGATTGTTTTAGAAAGGAATTCCGGAAGGAAAATGCCACACTGGAATTGCTTTCGCCGGGTTTGAATTTTTTTATGGGACCTTCTAAAATCACTTTAGAGGTAAAGGTATTCAGGCCTAATTTAGAGCGCCAGCGATTGCGGTCGCCATCGCGGGTTTTTACGTCTACCACAGCCGAAATTCTGCCTCCGTACTCTGCACCAAATCCAGCGGTGTATACATCGGTGCTTTGCATGAGGTCGGGATCGAACACAGAAAACAAACCTATGGAGTGGAAGGGATTGTAGATGGTCATTCCGTCGAGCATGACTTTATTCATGACGGGAGAACCGCCTCGGATGTATAACTGTCCGCCTTGATCGCCTGAGAACACAACACCGGGCAACACTTGTAAATATTGAATCAAATCGGGTTCGGCCCCAACGGAGGGCAATTTGGCCAAAATTTTGGCATCGAAACTTTGAACCGATACCTGGGCATCTTTGCGTTGGGCTTTAGCAGAAATAGAAACTTCCTTTATGGCAACGATGGGAGTGAGATACAGGTCTTTTTTGGTATTGGCATTCGGATTGATATTGAATTGAACCACAAGGGTATCGAATCCAGGTTTGAAGACTACTAAAAAATACGAGCGGGGTTTGAGCTTAGGAACGGCATAAAATCCGTCGGCTTCAGACTGGGTTAAGGCGCCCTCTTCTACTACCAATATTTGCGCATCGGGAATACGATCGCCATTTTGACTGTTGTACACAAATCCTCTGATATCTCCTGTTTCTGTTTGCTGAGCTGTGCTCGAATTTCCCCAGAGAAGGAGAATTAGAAACAAGATTTTCCCTGTCGTTCTCATTAATTGAGCGAAAATACGGAAAGTGCGATAGATTCTCTAATTTTGCGGCAATGGTTTACCGTTTTAAAGTATGGTTTGAAAACTTCGATGAAGTGATCCGTTGGATTGAGATCAAACCCAGCAGCAGTTTTAAAGAGTTTCACGACATCATTCAGGATTCGATTGGTTTCGACAAAAAGGAATTGGCGAGTTTTTATGTGAGCGATACCCGTTGGAAGCGCTTATTTGAAATCATGTTGGAAGACATGACCGATGGCGATGGCGATTCAGACGATGCTTTACCGGTGGTAACCATGGCACAAGCCCGTTTGCGTGATTATGTAAACGATCCGCACCAGCGCTTTATTTACGTGAGTGATTATTTGGCGAATTGGACGTTGATGTGTGAGTTAGTTTCGATTGAGGAATCTAAAACTAATGTGGCGTATCCGTTGATTTATAGAAGTGAAGGTAAAGCCCCTCGCCAGCGTGAAGACAGCAAGTTCAAAATGCTCGATGATAGCGAATTCGATGCATTGGCGGCCAAAATCTTGGCTTCTAAGGGCATCAAAAACGAGTTAACAGAAGAATTCAATCAATTTGGCATTGATGAAGAAGACGAAACCGACGGTGAAATAAGCGGCGAAGAGGGAGAAGATGACGATTTTCCTTCATTTGCTACCGGTGGTGACGACACAGAATACTAAACAAACTACATTATGGAACATAAGGTCATCGTAATTGCCGGTCCAACCGCATCGGGTAAAACCGCATTGGCCTTAAAATGGGCGGAGCGCCTAGGCACCGAAATTATAAATTTCGACAGCCGACAGATTTATCAAGAATTGCGCATTGGGGTGGCCCGTCCAGATGAATTGGAATTGGCGAAAATCCCCCATCACTTTATTGGAAGTCATTCTATCGAAAGTCCTATGAACGCCGCTAAATTCAGCGAATTGGCGCGGGCAAAGGCTTTGGAATTGATTGAAAAATACGGTTCTGTTGTTTTAGTTGGGGGTACCGGACTTTATTTAAACGCATTTTTAAATGGGTTAGACGAATTTCCGGAGGTAAGTCCTGAACTGCGACAAGAAGTCAACGACTTGTATGAGGCCGACGGTATCAGTGGCATTTCTTTGGCTTTGTACGCTTTAGATCCGAATGCCTTTGAATGGGTGCAGAAAGACAATCCCGCGAGATTGAT
>CBFHXF010000107.1:0-3493 GCA_965659745.1 Bacteroidia bacterium | reverse complement strand
ATATAGACTTTGGTATAATCTAAATGTGTATTGGCAGAAGTAAGAACGGCACTTAAATCCACCGCACACTGATAGGGATTTACCACAAAATTATCGTCAGAAGGGGTGCTGCTGAGATTATTAAAGGTGTAATCGCCACGGTGTAAGGTTCCGTAAGATCGCAAGGTGGTATTGGTAGGGGTCGGATTGTTGTCGGCTTGATAAATATTAACGCTGCGACCTCCGCGCACCATCAAACGATAGGGTATGCCCACTTCTAAATCGGTAGTAGTGGTATTGGTAATAGCGCTCCAAGATTGGGTGCTGTTGGAATAGGTGAATAAAGAGGTATTTCCGGTTTGGGTGGCATCAAGACCGTTGGCACCAACGGTGCTACCGGTAATATGGGTGCCGTAACCGGGATTGGGATCATCGGTATAACTGGTTCCGCCTTCTTGCCAATTGTCTTTGATATGCGAAACGGAGTTGACGGTAGATCCTAACAAGCGGAAGGCACGTCGAGCTTTTACGTACTTCTCAACGGTTACATTGCCGGAAATAGCGGCACCTGAAGCAGGAACGGTGGCAATTTGTGCGGTAAGGTCGGCGGTGCTCTTGAAGGTTAAATGATTATTGGTAGTTAAAGTTCCAGAAGTAAGGGTCAACAACCGAATCAAATTGGTGGTGCTGCCTAAAGAAACGCCGCTGCTGTTGTTAATGGTCAAACGAGAAATCTCATTGCTCACCAAAGAACCGGCAGGCAAGGTCTGGGCGCTGGAGCCGGCAAAAGTGAGGTTGGAATTGGCATCGCGCACATCGAGATTGGCGCCGGAGGTAGTAAGCGTTCCGGTGGTGGTTAATGTGAAATTATTAAGATCGAAAATATGGGTAGCGGAGCTTCCCCCGATATCTATATTGCGGAGGCTGCGGTTTTGGTCGAGATTGCAAATACGGTCAGGAGCTGAGGAAGTTCGGAAGGAAATATCGGCACCGGTATGGGGCACGCACCCTTCGAGCCAGTTGTTGGCAGTACCAAAATCGGTACTTACGTCGCCTTCCCACACGTAGTTGGTGAGCACATTAATGAAGGAAGCGGTAGCATTGGCCTCGGCACACGTGCCGCTTTTAACGACGGCGCGGTAGTAACGGTCGGTGGTGAGTGCGCCTGTGCTTAAAGTTGTAGAGGTCCCCGCAACGTCTGTATTGGGCGAGAAACTAGCCGATGTAGCGTATTCCCAACGCACCACAGATCCGGTGTTTCCACTAAGGGAAATTGTTGCTGGACTATTATAACAAATATCTTGATCGCCGCTGGTGGAACCGGCTACGGTGGCGGGATCTACCTTATGCAATACAACGGCAGAGGTATCGGCGATGGTACAACCCGAGGCATTAGGATCAGATACTTTACAGAAATAATATTTATTACCCGCAACGGTAGAGGGTGGGGTATAAGAATTGCTCGTTGCGCCGGTTATGAGCGTGGCTCCACTTGTGCTAGCGGATGTATTAGAATACCATTGATAGGTTGGGGCATTACCAATGGCTGTTACGGAAAGTGCGGTAGCGGTTGTATTGATACAGCTGGCTCCGGTAACTGGATCTACGGTAATGCGCACATTCAAGTAGGCGGGATCCGACAAAATAGATCCGAAATTATTGGTGATCTCACACACATATTCACCGAAATCGGCGGCGGTAATCGGCGATACCGTATAGGAACTGGCCGTAGCACCGGATATGTTATTACCGTTTTTCTTCCACTGGAAGGTGATGGTTCCACCAGAGCTTCCCACGGAAGAAGGATTGGTGGCAGTAACCGAAAACGTGGCAGAGGTACCCGAACCGGCACATGTAGTGGTACTGGTAGGTTGCGACGAAACGCTGGCCGTAGGTACTACGAAGGTATTGGCATTATAGGCGACGAAGGCGTAGTCGGAGGTGCCATTAGGTTCGATTTTTAGGAATCCAATACTGTCATAATTGGTACGGGTAATCCCAAAATCCGATAATTTGAAAGCGAATAGTCGAATGTCTCGGCTTGAGTTAACGTTATTCCCCGAGGGAGTGCCGGTTGTTCTCGCAGTGTCCGCATAGGTGCTGTTGAATTTGTATATATCAAGTAGATATGACCCTAATTCAGGGGCGTTTTGAGAAATCGCAGATACAGTAGAACCGATTTTTTTACCCGTAGAATCGGTGAAATAAAAATAATCAGCTGAATTATCTGTCGGCATGGCCACTTGCGTAATTAAAATATCTGGTTCAGCATCTGCTAGTTTTGATGAATCTATATTGGTAACAGTAAAGGATATTTCATTACCGAAATTTGCAACGCCCGTGCCGATATCTAGGCCCCTTTTACCATCAATCAGTAAATCCTTTATGGTTCTAAACGGATTGATTGCATTGGAAATGTCACCGTCGTTTTTAGATGCATAGACGGCAACAGCATCTCCAATATTTCCTGTTAATTTATTTACTGGTAAAGCATTCCATAATGCGGGAGTGAAAGTTACATTTTGATTTGTAAGTATAGTGTCTGTTACCCCAGTAGAATAAATTACGTTTCCATAACGGAACCCTAAAACATTGTGAGACAAATCGGGATCCGTGGAGTTTAAACTACCCTTGCCAGAAAACCAATATCCATTGTAATCGGTATAGATTTGATTGATTTCTTGGATAAATACAAATCCGGCTTTACTCACCGCGTTGGATCCGGTAATCTCAATTGTTATGTCTCCTGATTTAGCACCATTGGGTACCGTAGCATTGATTTTTCCGGTATTTATGAGAGAAATAGAAGTTGCGGCTACATCTCCAAATTTCACGGTAATAGCACTGCCGTTTGATCCAAAATTAGTCCCGTTGATTTCAACTCCGTAACCAGCGAGTTGACTCGTTGGGGCAAAACTGCTAATTGTTGGTTGGGCGAGTGTATAGTTAGACCAAAATACCAAGCAAAGTAGGAGTAGATTTTTCAAGGTTTTTAAGTTACGCATCATCTAAATAAAATTCTAAAATGATTGTTTCATTCCCAAAATTAAAGTGTGTTCCTTGAATAGCAATGAAAATCAATTCAAAAGAGGAAGCAAGTCGTAAAATAACACAAAATGTTACAAAAAATACACCTTATGATATCAGTTGTTGCAACCAAGAATTAGTCAACCCCTACTATTTAAGTATTAATCGCACACCCCTTATCTCTGCAATACCACCTTCTGAGAATAACTCCCTTCTGCGGTATCTACGCGAATTTGATACACGCCGTTGCTCAATTGTGCACCTAAATTCAGGTCGATTGCCTCGTTAGAGTTTAAGACGTTTTCTTTTAAAACTACTTTTCCATTTAAGTCAATGACTTCAATGGAAATCGTTTGATTTTTGCTTTTCGGGGGAAGCTGTAGCGCAATATGACCGTCAAGAGTAGGGTTGGGGTACACCATAAAACCGGAGTTTTGGAGCTGTTCTTGTGCTAAGTTGAACATGCCAAATTGTGGCTGAATGATGA
>CBFHXF010000106.1:0-3534 GCA_965659745.1 Bacteroidia bacterium | reverse complement strand
CTCAAATGGGTATGTTGGTAGAAATTATCGCGACGGAAAAGGTCTACATACGCCGCAAATGGATTGATAAGTCCGAAATCGCGCCCTGCTTGTATGAAAATGCGCTTTCTTTTATACGGATTGTAAAGGGTGCTTAAAATGGCACTTCCCCGCAGGTCGTGGTTTAAAATTCCGTAAGAAATATTGGGAATGAATTGGATGCTTTTTTTATTGGGGAAGGTTTTTTCAATGCGATTCCACAGTAAAATGCGACCTCCACCGGGCCACCACGGTTGGTACATGAGCCATAGGGGTTGGAACGACATATCGATGCCTTTGCGCCGATTTTTGAAATCTTGTCCTTCTAAAACCAATGATTTGAACGTAATGGTGTTGATTTTTGCTTCGATACTATCGAGATAATGGTCTGAACTTTGTACCCGTTTAATGCTATCGTCTTGGGAAACGAAACTGCGTTCGAGTGCGCTTAATTGGGTTTTGCGATTTTGCTGCCAATAGGCAGAATCGCGTTCATAGGCTTCTTGTTCGGTTCTGCTGAGTTCCAATCCGAAGTGATTTTTTGGGAAATCAGGATTGATTTGAATGCTGTCGTAATGTACCTGGGTTTGTCCGATAAACTGGGTTTTTCCTGCCTTGTATTGGTATTCGAAGCGTTGCGAATCGATGAGCAGCAAACTGTCGTCGGTGCAACGGTAATTCATATTTAGGGCCATATAATCGTATTCGGCCATGAGGTGTTCGGGAATTTCCAACTTGATTTGGGAAACATAAAAAGCGGTATCGACGAGGTGAATTTCGCCCGAGAAGGTGGCGTTACTCACTTGTCGGCCTTGAAATTTGATTTTCAAAACCCGACCGTGAACCGGATCGGTATAACTTTCAATAAATCGGAATCGGTAGGCTAAAATGGCACTGTTGGAGAGGGGAGAAACGATGGGCAGGGGACACAGAGCCGGAAGGTTCATCAAATTTTGATAAATATTGAAGTCGCCCTCTAATGTGCTCAGGTAAAACAAACTGCTTTTATCGCCGCGAATGGAAACGCCTTGCCTCGATTCTTTGATTTTATTGGGGGCTTGCCAATCCCGAACCAAGCGCACCTCGGCCATGTTGGCGTTGATTTGTTTTTGGGAATTTTGAGGTTTTATATCGGCATCGATGCTGCGAATAACACGGGGATTTTTAATTTCTTCAAAGGCCTTGATGTACACAACGGCCCGTTGATTGGGAATGCGAGCTGCCCATATATTTCGGCGGGCTATGGCTTTGCGCATCATATTCGGACCTGGATCGGTCCATTTGGTTTTGATTTCTACTTGTTCGATGGGTGCGGTACTGCGCAGCAATGAAACGCTAAGGGTATCGTTTTGGTTCTTTTTGGCAATATAGGCGAGTTGGTAGCTTTCAAAATCGGGGTGATTGAAGACAAAATCGTAGGCCCCGGGTTTGAGTTCTAAGCGGAAATAACCGTCGTTGCCGGATTCGCCGTATTTGCGACCGGTTTTATCGAATATTTGAACTTGGGGCAAGGGCGCATCCTCGTGGTCGAGTACGAGGCCGAGTAACTGCTGTGCTTGGGCTTCCCCCGAAATGAAAAAGAGGCAAAGTCCAATAAAATAGCGCCATTTGAAACTTTTTCCCATCATTTTTTAAGGAACCAAAAGAAGGGTTTGGACGTGGGTTGGGGTTTTATGGAGCTGATTTTGCGGTACCGGGCGCTGAGCAATTGAGGGGTAAAGGGCGCTTGGAAGGTGTTTCGGGTAGGCCTATTTTCAACGTCCCAAACAAACCGCTCCAATTGCTTTTTGTCTTCGGGAATTTGGTCTATCGGATACAGGGTTCCACGGGGTTTGTCGTAAAAATGAACGCGGTCGATTTTGTTATTCAGGAAGCCGAATTTCATGTTGGTGCACGACACCCAAAAGGCGGCGTTTACTTCGTTGTTCTCGCTGATATAATAGATGCTTTTGCCGTTGCGGTATACCCATGCCAATTCGATTTTTTGCTGGGTATCGAGGGCATAGTAGACCGAATCGCCTTGGATTTGACTGAAATAATCGGCACTTTCTTGATTCACAATGAGGGCATTGGGATAGAGAGAACCGTTGCGAATTTTGTTGTTTTTAAGATAAATATCGATAGAATCGCCCGACATTCGAGAAATGGAATCCCAAATTACGGGCTTCCCGCGCAACTGAATCGTACTATCGCGTTCGTAATGGGTGAGTCTTTGGGCGGTCGTTCGGGTGCTGCCTTGCATCATTTTTACATGGCCGATGCCGCGGGTAATATTGAAGTTTTCGGCGGTGCTTTTTTCGGTGATGATGGAATCGCCCCGAAGCCACAGGCTGTCGTTTTGGGTATTGATGGCCAGCGCATCGCCAAACATTTCGGCATAGCGCAATTGCTTGCGATACGCGCCTTTTTGTCCGTACAGCATCCAATTTTCACTGGAATCGTAGAGCCACACGCGACCGCGGGCGATGCCCGTTTCGTTTTCTTTGTCAAGGAAGGCGGTATCGGCACAAAGTATGCGTTTGTTCTTAGCCACATAGGTAAATCCCTTGGTAAAATACCCTTGCTTTTGCTCGGTTTTGTAATAGCCTTCGTTGAGGATGATTTGTTCGTCGGCGGTATTAATTTGCGTATAATCGCTAAAATAGGCGGTTTTGGTATTGGTTTCGTAAACCAAGGTATCGGTTTGGATGAGGTAATCGTCGGTTTCGAGGATTACGGTACCGCGGAAGAACAGTTTTTTTCGATTGGGATCGTAGCGGCCGCGGCGGCTTTTGAGGAAGGTTTCTTTATCTTGAATGAAACCGCCTCCGCCATACCAACCGATTTTAGATTGCGTGTTGTACTCCAGCCAAGGCGCTTTTAGGATCAAACTGCCGTCTTTTAAAATTACATTACCTTCCACGCGGGCTTGCTGCTCTCGGTTGTTATAGTGCAAAATCATGCCGGTAACAGTGGCGCCATCGGTGTTCACAATGCGCACATTTCCGGCTCCTTTAAGGGTTTCATTTTGGGGATCGTATTCGGCACGATCGCAATATACGCGCGATCCACTTTGCTCAAAACTCACATCGCCGGTGAGTAACTGTCCTTTATGATCGCCGAAATCGAGCGATTTCATCCTTTTGGCCTTTAAATTAATGGGTTGTGCCCCTGCCGCACCGATAAGAAGCACGGAACATGCGAGGCTTGCATAAAAATATAGACCTTTGTGAAACATAAAAGGAAGGCGCATTCGATTTGCGCCGCAAATTACATGTTAAATTCCATTAAAGCAGAAGTCAATCGTCGATCGTGGAACTTGCATCGACAGCGTGGGTTGTTGGCCGTGAGCGGCGGCCGCGATTCGGTGGCGCTGTTTTATGCCTTTATGGAGTTGGGATATGAATTTGAAGTGGCGCATATCAACTATGGGTTGCGGGGTTCGGAAAGCGATGGCGATGAAGATTTTGTGAAAAAGATTTGCAATAATCACCACATTATCTGCCATGTGCACAGAGCCAATCTTGAAACCAGCGC
>CBFHXF010000105.1:0-3578 GCA_965659745.1 Bacteroidia bacterium | reverse complement strand
AATCGGTTTCCAAGACTTTGGAATATGCCTTTGACGATGCCTGCGTGGCTAAATTGGGCAGTCTTTGGGGCTACGATGTGGAAGCCAAAGAATACGAAAACAGGTCACAGCGTTGGCGGGGATTATGGGATGTAAATACAAAGAGTTTCCGGCCGAGATCGAATGGGATGTTTTTGGATCCCTATTATTTGAACGAGGTGAACAATCACTATACCGAAGCGAATGCCTGGCAATACCGTTTTGCGGTACCCCAAGATATAGACGGTCTCATTGCTCACTTTGGGGGCGCGGATTCTTTTGAGCGTGCACTGGATGGCTTGTTTGAGGCATCGGTTAAAACCCGCGGCAGGGACCAGGCCGATATTACCGGTTTGATAGGTCAATATGCCCATGGCAACGAACCGAGTCATCACATGGCATATCTCTATAATTATTTGGGGAAACCTGAGAAAGCGCAGCGGTTGATTTCCAAGATTCAGGAGGAATTTTATACCACCGGTCCTGACGGGTATATTGGGAATGAAGATTGCGGACAGATGAGTGCGTGGCATGTATTGTCGGCCTTGGGCATGTATCCGGTAGCGCCGGGGAGTGGGTATTGGGATTTAGGAGTTCCGATGTTCGACAGTGTGAAGGTTTTTCAATCGGATGCACAGCATATTCTAATAAGCAGATCTAATGGGTTGGAGGGTCCTAATACGCATCGCATGAACATGCCGCATTTCAAATATACAGAGTATGATTTGGCTCCTTGGGTGGTGTCGGAAACACACGCTAAGGACGTTTACAAGCAGAAATTCGTCGAATTGATTCCGAATTATTCGCAGTTATTACCAAAAAACAATCGGATGTCGAACGATTTTCTGATGATACACCGTTCGGTGCATTTTGTAAAGGATTTGGGTGCTAACGTTTCGAATGAGCCGATAATTACACACTCGATACCCATCTCTAATGAACAAATTAAGGAGCTGCAAACGGCCGAAATTGTTAGGAGGGGCTATGTGCCTGAATTGATTTCCCCCAGTAAAGTGAATCGAAATGAAGGGTATAAACTGCAAATCAAAGGGGCTACCAAAGAATATCCGGTGGCGGTATTCGTGCGTTTTATGGACAGTAGTTTGCAATTTGGGGAGGCCAGAGCGGGATTTTATAAGAAGTTCAAGGAAGTGATAACTTCCGAGGGCTTGATGCGCATTCCGGGTTATGGTACGCATCATGAGTTGATTCGGGTTGCGTCGGATACGCAGATTAATTTGAAGGGCAGTGCCTTGGTTTGGGCGGCTTTTTTGGATAGGGATTCTTGGGTCGGAAGTCCGTTTGTGGCTCGGTACATCCATGAGAAATCGAATGATTTTGAGGTAAAGGAAATTAAGGGAAGTTATAATCCGCAGTACAGTGGAGGCGGCGATGGGGCCTTAGTAGATGGGGTTTTGGGCAGTGAGGAATGGCGTTCGGGATTTTGGCAGGGCTATCAGTCGCAAGATTTTGAAACGGTAATAGATTTGAAAGAGGTAACAAAAGTGCGGTATTTGGGTGCGCGTTTTTTGAGCGACGAACGGGCTTGGATCTTTTTGCCAACGCGGGTGGAGTGGGAATATTCCTTAGATGGGGTTACGTATAAGCCGTTCAATGCATTTGATTATGATAAGAACTTGCGCAGGGAAGAGGTGGGAGTTTTTCCTTTGGTTATGGGCCATTTGAAAAAATCAAAAGGCGTAAAAGCGCGGTTTATTCGGGTGAAAGCGAAAAATTTCGGAAAGCTGCCGAAGGGACATCCCGGTTATGATTTTAACGGGGAAGCGTTTATTTTTATCGATGAGGTTTTGATAAATCCGGAGGTTATGGAGTTGCAGTAATGGGAATGCGGAGCAAAATAAAGTGTGTAGCTCCGTTACAGGACTCCTGATTTTGCCGAGGCTATTTATGTAGATGATGATAGGCTCGTTTCGGGCAGGTTGTAGCGTATGGAGGCTACCCGGTTATGAACCCAATAGAATGCCAGGAAATGTAAAAGCACTACGAATTCGAGTCCGATGATATACCAGGGCCATTCTCCAATGATCATGGGATTATTGGCATTGGGTTTTTGGGCGATATACATATAATTAGAATCGAGGAAATAGTTTACCAGTCCAATTACGGGCAGTACAAGTTGGGTATAGCCGAACACTTTGAGCCAAGACATGGGTCTTGGTTTGAATCCAAGTCGCAGGCTGCCATAGAGTGCCGCAATGATGATTCCCCCGTGGGATATGCTGAATTCGATAATGTGGTAGAGCGATTCACCGTTGGTTAATTCAGGAGTTATAAAAGCATGGATGGCACCGGCGCTCCAAAAAATGAGGAATTCGTAAACCCATTGATTCCTATATATAAGGAATATAATGGCGAGGAAGGTAGAAAGCGAACAAAGGTGGAGTGGGAGATAGGTTTTGATATCCCAGATGTTGTTATATACGGCTTCAACATTTTCACCGATGAAATTAAGTCCAATGAGGGCCGCTAATACATACGCAATATTATTTTTTCTATGTTCGGAAGCTTTATAGCTGAAGTAGAAGGTGATGAATATGGCAATTACGAGTCCGAGGTTCATCCAAATCCAGGTGGGGTGTCCGATGGGGATAGTGAAATGTAATGAGTTACGATCCATGGACGCAATATAGGAATTTTTTATTTGGAGTGGAGAGTCTAGAGTCTAGAGTTGAGAGTCTAGAGTTGAGAGGGGTTTGGAGTTAGGAGTTTGGGGTTTGGGGGGAAAAAAAAGAGGCCGCTCCTTTGGGGCGGCCTCTTTGTATTATAGAGTTGAGATATTACTTGTTTTTATTTTTCAAGCGGTAAACTCCGTAAGCTACAGCAGATCCTACAACGGTAAAGATACCGCCGTCTACGGGAACTTGAATGTCTGGATCGTCAGGAATACCTTGAGCAAAAACGGCTTTTGTAGCAACTACGGCTACAAATAAAGCTAAGATGCGAAGTGTGTTTTTCATATGATTGTGTTTTTTTTGTTTCGGTTTGAATTCTATACAAAAGTAATGCGGCGATTCAAAGTTCCAAAGAATTTTGGCGTTGTTTTTGAAATAATCGTATCACATTTTGTATCATTTTGTCTTATTTGATGATTATGGCGTGATTTTCGATGTTATTGGGTTGTGAAATTTGCAAAATATACATTCCGGTGGGTAATTCTTGTAAATTGATGGGAACGAGAGATTGCGTTTGATTTATGGGGAATTGTTTTAGGGTTTGTCCTAATTGATTCTTTACCAAAATTGTTTCAATAGATTGGTTTTGGGAATTGGCCACATAAACCTGTTTGTCGTTACTGGGATTTGGGAATACCACAAATTTGTTTTGTTCGATGATTTGGGTATTGCTATTTTGATCGATACCGGTGAATAACAATTCGAAGCGGTTTTCTTTTTTGTCTTCTGTGGTGTTGATTTGGTAATGGTAGCTTCCCAAGTCGGTAACTTCAGTGCTGGTATTTTTTACTTTATCGATTAGTTGTACGCGGTAATTGCTTTGTTTGTCTGAGCAAAAGTTGAAATCGATAATTAAATCTTTCAGCG
>CBFHXF010000104.1:0-3591 GCA_965659745.1 Bacteroidia bacterium | reverse complement strand
AACAAGCAGGAACCTACTTCCAGCCCAACTGTGAAAAACCCTGCACCGACCCTCTTGACCCACAGTTTTAACTGTGGGCGCGCCAGCACACGCAATGTAAACCACCTACCCTACCAAGTGGCAGAAGTGAAAAGTAATGAGAGAAAACCCGCACATTTTGGCACAACCTCGTATGGCTTTTTGCAAAAAATGCGTAATTTCACATCCAAATATTTTGCAGAAATCGCATTCTTGAATGAAACATATTGACAAAGAAAGCATCCAAAACGCGTATCGCTTATTTGATTCAGGTATCGCAAGGAAGAGGATTAGTAACTCAAAATTCAGCTAATTCTAAATATCCGAAGAAAAAAGAAAACCGTGGAACCGCTTCAAAACACCATCCGGCACATGATTGCCATAACCGATGAAGAAATGTCGGATTTTTTGTCGCGAACCCACCTAAAATCCTTCAAAAAACAAGAAATATTGAGCCAACCGGGAAAAATTCCCCATGAAATATTTTTTATTTTAAGCGGATTGATTCGGGTTTCTATCACCGATAGACAAGGAAACGAGCAAAGCATCCATTTCGCATTAGAGAATCAGTTTATTTCCGATTACTCTAATTTTATGCAATCTCTGCCTTCGGTTTATACCTTGCAGGCATTAGAACCCACCCAAGTAGTGGTGATCCCCAGAAGCGCAGTAGAATGGGGTTATGCCAACCTGAAAGAGGGCGAAAAAATGGGACGTCTCATTGCCGAATACTATTTTATCTATCAAGACAACCGCATTATGAATAATTACGCCCGCACCCCAACGGAGCGCTACGAGCACATTTCTCATGTCTTTCCCAATATTCACAATCGCGTGCCCCAGCATATGATTGCCTCCTATTTGGGAATCACACCGGTGCATTTGAGTCGATTGAAAAAATCACAACACCCTAAAATCTAAACATTTGTTATCGTTTTGAGGATGTCGTTGCACCGAAATTTGCAAGCAACCACATGAATAAAAACACCTTGTACGTATTGATAATGAGCAGCTTTACTCTGGCCGGATGCTATTCGGTTTCGAAATCCATTCAAAAGGCCGAACCCTATTCCTCTCAAATTAATTGGCCGGAAGACTACCTTACCAAAGATGCCGAATTTTACGTACACAATAAAATTCAAATCAACGCCGACCCACAAAAAGTCTGGAATTTATTAATCCAAGCAGAATCGTGGCCGGAGTGGTATCCGGGCATGTCGAATGTAAAAGTGCTCGATAGTTCCGTTCGTAACCTACATGCGGATTGTAGGTTTGATTTCAGTACTATGGGACAAAATTTCAAGGGCCAAATTCGAGAATTCGAGCCCTATAAAAGGCTGGCATGGGAAACGCGCAACGCCAAATTAGGTGCGTACCATGCATGGTTGATTATCCCCAATGAAAACGGCTGTTTATTGATCACAGATGAGGTCCAAAAAGGCACTCTGGCCAAGTTACAAAAGATATTTCTACCTAATAAATTACGAAAACTCCACGATGTGTGGTTGGCGGAATTTAAGGCAAAAAGCGAGCAACAGTAGCAGCGTTATGCACCCTGAGTATCGGTTTTAAGCCCTATTTTTGTGGCAATACCATTAAATGCTGGTCTACGCACAACCGATTTTACACTACTTTCTGCACTTGGGCTTCCCGCTGCTTATTGCATATGTCTTTTTCAAGTCGCATTGGAAACAGGCCTACCTTCTATTGCTCGCCACAATGTTGGTCGATTTAGATCATTTATGGGCGAATCCCGTTTTTCAGGCAGACCGTTGCAGCATCAATTTCCACCCCTTACATACCTATTATGCCATGTTGGGTTACGTCATTCTTTTGTTTTGGGGGAAGTCTTACCGCATTATCGGCGTGGGATTGTTGTTTCACATGCTTACGGATTTTATAGATTGTCTTTTTACTTTTTCGCGCTGCGGAGTATGCCTTCAAGATTCTCCACTTTATGAGATGCTTCGGTGGATGCTGTAAAAAGCACTTAGTAAACCAGAACAAATCTGCAGGCTCCACTAGCCCACAAACCCACTACCCCACGGTTAAAACCGTGGGACAACTGGGAAGCTGATGCCTAGCACACTACTGTTTAACCCAAGCAACTACCGGTTTGACCAACAGTTTTTACACTTCCTTGCAATCCTTTTTGGAGTTTCCATTGTTTCATTTGTGACCGTTTCACTATAACGTCCATCACAACCATGATTGAAACCGATAATTTTCAAAAAGTAGAAATCACCCACAAAGACCAATTACGCGAATGGCTGAAAAAGAACCATGCCCAATCCGACAGTGTATGGTTGGTTACCTACAAAAAAGAAATCGCTCACAAATATGTCTCAATAAGCGAGGTATTGGATGAATTATTGTGTTTCGGTTGGATAGATGGCATACGGAGAAAGTGGGACAATGAAAAAACAATGCAGTTGATTTCTCCTCGAAGGGTGCAACATTGGACGAAAACCTATAAAGACAGATTTGCGAAGTTGGAACAATTGGGATTGGTACATGAATCTGGATTTCAATCTGTCAAGGTTTCCAAAGAAAACGGATTATGGGATTTTATGGATGACGTGGATGCGCTAATCAAACCCCGAGATTTGGTTGATTGCATGAATCAACACCCAGAATCTTTGGCGAATTTCGATTCAATTAATGCGTCTAGCAAACGGTTCATGCTTCGCTATATTAAAATCGCGAAAACACCCGAAACAAGAAATAAACGCATCCTGGAAATAACCCTACTTGCTCAAAAAGGCGAAAAACTAAAGGGCAGTTAATGCTAAAAAATAAATAACATCATATATGAAAACCTTCATGACCGCCCGCTGGGAAAACCTTATCATGGCCAATTATACCATCGATCCGGCTGCGCTGTTAGGGTATCTTCCCCCGGGAGTAGAAATCGATTTATTCGAAGGCAAAGCCTATGTCAGTTTAGTGGGATTTTTATTCAAAAACTCGCAAATTTTCGGCGTGCCAATTCCCTTACTCGGCACTTTTGAAGAAGTTAATTTGCGGTTTTATGTGAGGCGAAAAGACGGTGACAGCTACAAGCGTGGCGTGGTATTCATCAACGAAACCGTGCCCTACAAACCCGTGGCTTGGCTGGCCAACAAGCTGTACAAAGAACATTATATTGCCATTCCAACCAAGCACCGAATCGCCCTAAGCGAGGGGCAAAAAGAGGTCGAATTTCAATGGAAAACCGCTTCTCAATGGAATAAAATAAGCGTAAGCGCCTCTCTTTTTTCGGGGGAAATGGAACGCGGCAGCCTCGAGGAATTCATTTTCGAACACTATTTCGGCTATACGCGACTCAGCGATACGGCTTCGCAGGAATACCGTATTCATCCCCCGTGCTGGCAGGTAAATAAGGTTTTAGATTACACGGTCGACTGTAATTTTGCCGATATGTACGGTTCGGCATTCGCGGAACTCTCTCAACAGAAACCCGAAGCGGTTTTCCTTGCAGAAGGTTCGGATATAAGCGTGGATTGGAAGCGGGTGAAGTTTAATTAAACCGGAATTCAAACGGAACACACAGGCCAACTTGCGAAAAGTGAG
>CBFHXF010000103.1:0-3613 GCA_965659745.1 Bacteroidia bacterium | reverse complement strand
AGTAAAATATTAAAAACGTAAAAATATTAATATTTGGGAAATAAATTACATTTTTTATCGGATATGAGTATATTTAATTGGGGATTTAGAAAAGGGATTGATAGTTTGTTTTGTGAATTATCGAAGAAGTAGAACGGATGAAATTACTCAACATACTGAGTAATTTTACTCAATCCATTGAGTAATTTCGCAAAACATTTACATACATTTATTTATGGGCGTCAAAGGTATACCAATTAGGCAGCGATAGCCTAACATGGCAAACGTTTTTGACGATTGATCCAAGAGACCTTTTCTAAGGCGTAACCAAAAGTTTTGCCGCATACGTTTGGTCGGAATCTACCACCTGAATCGCATACCAACCACTGGGCAGCCCCTCGGGAAGTACAATCGGACGGTCTTCGTTGAAGCGGCACTGGTAAATACACTTTCCGATAGCATCGTAAAGGGCAAAATTACCTTGGCTTATTCCTTTAACATGTAAGGCCGTACCCGCCTCAATGGGATTCGGATATACGTCTACTAACGGACTGTTTTCGAAGTTTTGGATGCCCACGTGGTTAACGCTAACTGGAATATCTACCGTGTCTTTACAGCCATTGCTGTTGCTCGTGGCCACCAATCGGATGGTGTATTCCCCTGCTTTTTCGTATTGGTGAAGCGCAGGAAGTCCTTTTTTGCTGCTTCCATCGCCCCAAAACCATTCCAACGTAAGTCCGGTAGAAGTAATAGGAATACAAGAAACCCGATGTTGCCATCCTATATTATAGGTAAATCCTGCTACAGGTCGAGGTTTCACAACCAACGTAATGGGTTTTCTTTCGCTTTTGCAGCCCTTATTTTCGGTTTCGTACCAACGCACCCGATTGCTCAGCATCATGCCTAAATCGTACGTGCTGCCCGAAAATAGCACCTCCTCGGAAGTAGAATCGATATACCAATTGACACTGCCAAAAGGCACTTCGGCCCGCATAAAACCGTAGGCACGGGCGCATACCGAGGGCGCCTCTATAAGAGTTGTTTGGGGAATTTCATGGAACGTCACCGCAACGCTATCAAAATGCGGACTGTAACAAGCGTCTTCTGCCGCCTTTAAATATAGGTATTTCGTTCCTTTAACATCAAAAACTTGAGGCGTTTTTCCTGTATAAAATGGTTCTTTATCGTTCTTGTTGGCATACCAATGCAATTCGCCCCAAGGGGTACTTGCGGATAAAGTGGCGGTATCTTTTTCACACGCCGTAGCTCCGGTAGCACCAAATATTTGGGGGAAATCTTTAATGAAGACGTTAACCGGTGTTCGGCCGCTTCCACAGATACCGTTCCAAGACTCTACGTAAACGCTTCTGTGTCCGCGCTGGGATGCATTGAGTACATAATTTTGTCCGATTGCAATGGGACTTCCCCCAATCGATTGGCTGAACCACCGGAGCGTATCGTTCTGGGCATTGGCTTGCGCCTCAAGCGTGATGGCTTTTTGAGTTTGCAAACAAATAAAGGTATCCGAAGGGGCCATTGGCAGGGCAGGAGCAAAGTCAGCACCTACAAAAGCCTGTATCTTTTGGATGCCGCCGCTGTATTCGCAACCCTGGTTTTGTGCAATCAAATAAAACAAGGTGTCCCGGGTCAGTTTATCCGTTTGAAAGGTATTTCCGGTGTGAAAAGGCTTCCCCAGAGATGAAGAGGCATACCATGAAATTTCGCCTTTATCGGTTGAGGCCACTAAGTTGGCGGTAGCTCCGGCGCAGATGGAATCGTTTTTTACGGTGAGGGAGCTGGGATAGTCGTGAACGGCAAAATAGACCGGTAAGAATATCGATTGACAGTTGAAATTAACGGCCTTCACATAAAAGGTATCGTTGTTTTGGACATTTTTGAGTTCCAGAGTACGGCCTTTGAAAAAAGCGCCGGTATCGTTGGGATGGTGGAACCAAAGCACTTCGGCATTGAGGTCGGCGAGAACGGCTATTTGGGCATCGGTGCCTTTGCAGGCTTTGGCTTCTTCGAGCAAACTGGGTCGTGTGGGATTGAAATAGATGGTTTTTACAGAGGTATCGCGACAAACGGCACCGGTATAAGGGTACATCGTAGAAATTAATTCGATGCGCAGATTGCTTTTCGTTTGGGGTTTGTAAGCGCCATCGATGGAGTTGGTATAAAGGCGGTAGTCGTAATTCCAGCGGTGGCAAAAGCGTTCAATATTGGAGTACACATACCTATTATAATAGATACTGGAGAGGATGTTCTTGGGACTTTGATTCGGGAAATGCAGGGTGTCGAGGTTGGGGTAACAATTTTGCTTGATGCTGAAGTCGGTACCCAATTTGTACTTCACAAACGGATAAAATTGCATGTGGCTGTTGAAGGTGGTGCCGCCGATATTTAGGTTGAGGCAACGGTACCAAATGCCGCTTACAGATCCAACGCAAAGGTTTCTGAATTTTCCATCGCCGTTGGCCCATGAATTGCTCACCACACCGGCGGAAACGTCAACGCTGTCGGATTCAACCGTGATGATGTAGGGGAAATTTATGGGAATGTCTTTGCCGAAATAGGCGTTGCGGGTAATGCGACTTAAGGGAATATTGGCCCCTTGAACGGTATCGACCGTTAGGGTGTCGGTGGCAATGGGCGCTCCACTGGGCAGCGAATCGAGTCCGGCTTTGTACAATTTACATACCAATCGAATTTTTACATCTCTAGCAGGAGTGGGTGTAACGGCTAAAGCAAAAAACCGAAAACCTGAAATGGTCATGTCTTGAGGCGCATCGAAAAACTGTCCTAAGGCACTGCCGCGGCGAACGGTTACGGTGCTATAAGCGGTACTGCCGTAACTGGGAAACATGCTGGTATCGCCACCGCATTGGGTGGGATTGGTACTGTTGCGTTTTGAAACGGCAAAAGGTTCTAGGGGTTGGATGATATCGTTTACAATGCGATGTCCGGCATCTGAAAATTGCGCATGCGAATTGCCCAAAACACCCAATAAGGCCCAAAAAAGTAATCGTTTTACCATAAGCAAAAATCAAGTACGTCATTATTTGCGAAAAACGCAAATATCAGAGCCTTAGGGATTTGAAAAAATGTTTCTGCGATGACGCAGGCTCCACAAAAGTGGAGTGGTGGTGGGGCTATTGTTTTTCGAGGGTACCGTTTCCGAGGCTTACTGTGGTAGAATCGGCATAAGCAATTTCGGTTCGGGTATTCATTTCGATGCTGTTATTGGTACGCTTGTATTTGATATAACCTTCGTTGGTAGTGATTTCGATGTTATTTTCGTTATCGAAATAATAGTTCACCGTATTGTTTTCAATGAACAGTCCTTTTTTATCTTCCTGAAGCCTCACTTGATTGTTAAATACCAATATGTCTAATTTGGGCTCGCTAGAATCTTTCAAATAGGTGTACTTGCGATAGGTAACGTTACCTGTGTAAAGTCCGCGATCTAAAACAGCATCGCCGATGCCTAAGTCTTCGCAGGCGCTAAAGGAAAGCAAGGCTGTGAGGAGGATTCCCCCGAAATGAAATTTGTGATTTTTACGAATATTCATGGTTTGATGATTTGCAAATAACGCAAAATATGGCGGTGGATTGGTAAAGGACTTCTTACCAG
>CBFHXF010000102.1:0-3625 GCA_965659745.1 Bacteroidia bacterium | reverse complement strand
GAAGAATTTTCCAGTGGGTAGTTTGACTTTCCCTAATCCAATTTCTGTAAATCAAAATCAATGCCTAGATTCCAGCTGTAGATCGTCAGCATAAAGTGGACATAAGTGTGACTAAACAAAGTTATACTTAAAAACCATAAATTGCTTACAATGAAAGAAAAAGAACCAAAAAATGCGGAGGCGGTTATCAAGGATATTCGCCGACGAACCAAGCGTAAATTTAGCTCTGAGGAAAAAATCAGAATTGTTATTTCAGGATTGCGTGGTGATGAATCCATTAACACCATTTGCAGAAAAGAAGGCATCGCACCAGCGTTGTATTATCGATGGAGCAAAGACTTCATTGTGGCCGGCAAACGGAGATTAAATGGAGACACCTTGCGTGAGGCAAATACGGATGAAGTGAATCAGATCAGAAACGAGAATGCAGAACTTAAAAACTTAGTGGCCGAGTTGATGCTTAAGAATCGGACGTTAAAAAAAAGCATGAATGGTCTCGAATCAAATTCCAGAAGTATATGAGAATGACAGCGGCAGAAAAAATGGAGATCATAAAGATGGTAGAACAATCGCCCATTGGCGTTAAGGCTACCTTTGAACAAATTGGTATTCATAGAAGTACGTTTTATGCGTGGTATGATCGGTATGTCAAATTTGGCGAGACTGGAGGGGTTGGTACTATTTGTCGACCATTTTAGATGATTACAGCAGATACATTGTGCATTGGGAGCTGTGTTCAACAATGAAAGCCGAAGATGCCGTTAGGACGGTGGATCAAGCGTTGCAAAAAGCGAAGATCAAGGTAAATGTAAGGTCAAGATTACAGTCGGATAATGGATCATGTTATTTATCGGGGGAGTTAAAATCCTATTTATCAAAAAGAGGCGTAGAACACACTCGTGGCAAGCCCATGCACCCACAAACCCAGGGTAAAATTGAGCGTTATCACAGGACCATGAAGAATAGAATCTTACTTGAACACTATTATTCACCAGAAGAGTTAGAAAGGGCATTGGGTGAGTTTATTGATTTTTACAACAATAACCGCCTACATGAGTCCTTAAACAATCTAGCCCCTGCCGATGTATACTTCAATAGGGGTGCGAAAATCCTGAAACAAAGAGAAGAAATCAAGCAAAAAACCATTTTACAAAGACGAATAAATCACCTATTGCAAGTTCAAAATCAATCACTTAGTTTTGTTTAACACTTGTCCTAATGAACTTGACGACGTACAAAAATAGCAATGTTGTTTCATTGCAAGCCAATATTTCAAATAGTGGTTTATTACTCATTGAAGTTACGACCACAAACGGTTTTTTTAGAAACAAAATCATTTCAGGAGTAACGGTTGCGCCAAACCCCGCAAGTGATTTCATAAACTTGCTGTTTGTAGATCCTAAAAAATACTCAGCGTTAACAATTTACAATGCCCTTGGCCAGTTAGTTCAAACCAATCATTTAAATGGCGAAATTTACCAGAATATCTCAATTGAAAAGCTCAGTGCTGGTATTTATACACTGCAATTTCAAGGACAACAGCTTCAGTCCATGAAGTTGATCGTTCGCTAGGTTTGAATGCGAATTTTTTACCACGCTGGCAATTTCAGTTGTCTCCTTTATTGGTTTGTGTGAATTTCCGGCAATTCAATTAAAAGATGACTGTAATTTTTGAAATGTAAAGTATATTTGTCCAAAAGGAAAGCTATCTTGTCAAAATGCAAAACGAAAAATTTAATAAACAACCGAAGTTGCTGGGAGTTCACTTCAAGAAAGTAGGAATAGGGGTGATGGTTTTATCCTTGGTTCCTAGACTCATCATCAAAATGATGCCCATGGTAATAATTGAGAGTCAAATAGATCTATTTAAATCTCTGTCGTATAGCGGATTTTTACTGGGATTGTTATTCATCGCGTTGTCGCGCGACAAAGTGGAAGACGAATTGACAATTCATATTAGAATAACATCAATGCAAGAAATGTTCATCTTTGCGGTGATTTACGTGGTGATTAAACCTTTGATTGCATTGATGTTTCAGTCACCATTTATTGATGTCACAGGTCAACAATTGGTTACCCTTATGTTGGTGGGATATTTGATTAGCTACTATCTCAAAAAGTTGAATCGTTAATGAATAACACACTCAAGGTTGAGAGAGCAAAGTTGAATTTGACGCAGCAGCAACTGGCCGATAAAGTGCGGGTTTCACGTCAGACAATCAACTCCATTGAAGCCGAGCGATATATCCCGTCAACTGCCCTCGCCATCAAGATTTCGGATGTTTTTAAAACAAGCGTCAATAAAATTTTCACCTTGGAAGAGGATGATTGAATTCTAGCTGACAATAACTTTTAATAATAGAAGAATTGATTTTTCATTATTGTTTTATATGGAAATTTAGTTAGGTTCATTATATGTGCGCGAAGCGAACAAGTGAGATAAACAGAAAATGAACCGTGCGACGCAGGAGCGGGGCATTGAGTTTGCCACCCCTCAGGGATCACGACCGAAGGGAGTAACCCCTAACGCTCCGATTGATAAAGCAAAGCCCACTACGAAGCGCAGGACTTTGTTTTTCACTACCGAGCATGTGTGTAGTCGGGCGTGCCGTAACTGTTCTGCATTTACTTCGTACTTCTTAGATCTGCCACTTGGCGAGATAGGTGGTGTACATGGATGGTGCGGGCGCACCCACAGTTAAAACTGTGGGTCAAACAGGTACTTGCAAAGGTTCTAAGGTTCTCTTAGAAGAACACTCCCTGTTGTCTCACAGTTTTTTGTCCCACGGTTTTAACCCTGGGTTTAAGCTGTGGGTTTAACCCTGGGTTTAATGGGTGTGTAGGCCTGTTCTGGTCGCCTTACTTATTAGTTCAGCCACTTAGCGGGGTGGGTGGTGTGCCTGGAGAGTGTAGGCGCACCCACAGTTAAAACTGTGGGTCAAACGGGTGCTTGCAGAGGTTCTAAGGTTCTCTTGGAAGAACACTCCCTGTTGTCTCACAGTTTTTTGTCCCACAGTTTTAACCGTGGGTTTAAGGGGAGTGTAGGTTTTGACCATTTTTTAAACGTACTCTTTTTGGGGGAGTTTATATACAGAATCATCAACAAAGAGGGAAGGGGTAAATCGACAGGGTATTTTGCGGGTTAAAATGGGTGCGAGATGAACAATATATTGAATTTCAATAAATTTTATTAAATTCGACCTTATGAGCTTTACACATTTAACGTGTTAACCCAAAAGAAATAGTATGATGAAAAAAGTAATTTATACCCTACTCATAGGTGGTTTGTTGTATTCTTCAACGGTGATGGTTTCATGCCGAAAGTCCTGTTATGATTACAAAAACCCGGAATGTGAAAATTACGACCCATGCCGGGCCAATCCTCTGAGCAATGCAGATTTTGATATCGTAATGGATTATATCGATGCCAAAACCAATTTGCGCACCTATTACAGGGTGCCGGAAGATGATACAATAGGAACTGGCTATAAAACCTTTAAATGCTGGCAGGGTGGAAATGACAGTGTTCTGTGGAAAATAGGTACCGAAAAAAAATACCGCAGAGGAGATTCTGTCACAGTTTTTTTTGATGAAGACGTACCAGGTACAGAAGGACCCATAACCA
>CBFHXF010000101.1:0-3636 GCA_965659745.1 Bacteroidia bacterium | reverse complement strand
TCCAAAATAAAAGAAGCTCAAAAAGCGGTGTATAGTACTCTTACGGGTTGGCAAAAAGTGCAAATTAGCAGGCACCCAGAAAGACCTTATACCTTAGATTATATAGAGCATATTTGTACGGATTTTGTAGAGTTGTTTGGCGACAGACAAATCCGTGACGATAAAGCCATCGTAGGAGGTTTTGCTAAAATAGATGGCAAGCCGGTTATGATAATCGGTCAACAAAAAGGACGTAATACCAAGCAGCGCCAATTGCGCAACTTTGGTATGCCCAATCCAGAAGGATATAGAAAAGCCCTTCGTTTGATGAAGTTGGCAGAAAAGTTTGATGTTCCCGTGGTTACGTTGATCGACACTCCAGGAGCTAGTCCCGGTTTGGAAGCTGAAGAAAGAGGTCAAGGAGAAGCCATTGCCCGCAATTTGTTAGAAATGTCGGTATTGGAAGTGCCTATCGTATGTATTGTAATCGGAGAAGGAGCCAGCGGCGGTGCTTTGGGTATTGGCGTGGGCGATAAGGTATTGATGATGGAATACACATGGTATTCGGTAATCAGTCCAGAAAGTTGTTCAAGTATCTTGTGGCGCACTTGGGATAATAAAGAATTGGCTGCAGATGCGCTGCGGTTGTCATCATCAGATATGTTGCAGAACAAATTGGTAGATGGGGTGATCAAAGAACCTGTTGGCGGTGCACATCATAATCCTGAGGAGGCCTATAATGCCGTAAAAGCGGCGATTAAGAAAGAGTTAAAAGCATTGCTAGTTTTAGATAAGCAAGATTTAGTAGCTCAAAGAATCGATAAATTTTCTCAAATGGGCGTGGTTGTTGAGCCCGAAATTGGAGCATAATGCGTTCCTCAATTTGCGAACTGTTACAAATCAAATATCCCTTGATACAAGGGGGCATGATTTGGTGTTCGGGATGGGAATTGGCGTCGGCGGTTAGTAATGCGGGTGGTCTAGGCGTAATAGGTTCTGGGAGTATGTATCCAGAAATCTTGCGTGAGCAAATTCGCAAGTGTAAGGCCGCTACCGATAAGCCATTTGCCGTAAATGTGCCCTTATTATATCCGGATTTAGATGCACATATCGCCATCATTATAGAAGAAAAAGTTCCTATTGTAATTACCTCGGCGGGAAATCCGGCTACTTACACGCCTTTATTTAAGGAAAACGGACTGAAGGTGATGCACGTGATTGCCAATGTTAAATTTGCTCAAAAGGCAGAATCAGCGGGCGTAGATGCGGTAGTTGCAGAAGGTTTTGAGGCGGGTGGACATAACGGAAGGGAGGAAACCACCACCTTGTGTTTGGTTCCTTTAATTAAAGCGAGTGTGAAAATACCCGTGATTGCGGCTGGAGGCATTAGCGGTGGCGCCGCCATGGCAGCAGTTTTGTGTTTGGGCGCAGATGGGGTGCAAATGGGAAGTCGCTTCGCGGCTACTTTAGAGAGCAGTGCACATGAAGGTTTCAAACAAGAAATTGTTAAGGCAGGAGATGGGGCTACGGCGCTCACCTTGAAAGAAATTACTCCGGTGCGTTTGTTGAAGAATTCGTTCTACGGCCAAGTTCAACAAGCCTACGAACGCGGTGCTGATAAAGACGCATTATCGAGCTTGTTGGGTCGCGGAAGGGCCAAAAAGGGCATGTTTGAAGGCGATTTGGATGAGGGAGAATTGGAAATCGGACAGGTAAGTGCTCAGATAAATGAGATTGTCAGTGCAAAAGAAGTTGTGGAACAAACCATAAAAGAATGTGTAGCGGTATTGCAAAACACCTATAAGGCGTATAATTTTGAGTAATACATGGAAGAACAAGAGGTAAAATGGAAGGTTATTTATGTTGCTAGCAAGCAAGAAAAAAAGGTTTCGGCCTATTTGGACAAAGCCGGCGTAACCCATTATTTGCCTTTATATCGCAGTTTGCGCTTCTGGAAAGACCGTAAAAAATGGGTCGATATGCCCTTGTTTAATGGATATTTGTTTGTGTTTCCGAATGAATTAGAACGCGATATTATTTTACAAACGCCCGGTGTGGTGAAATTCATCCGACACAATCAAAAAGATGCCGTAATTCCCGAAAAGCAAATCGAATTGATACGCGAATTCGTGGAGTTTGGCTATAATATCAGCGAGGTAGATCGCAATGAAAAATTTGAGGTGGGTGATATAGCTGAGGTATTAGACGGACCTTTAAAGGGCAGAGAGGCAGAGATTTACAAATCTGGAGACGATAGCTATATAATTGTGTCAATCGAAGCATTGAATCAATCGGTTAAGGTTAAATTGCCGAAAGAAATCTTGAAAATCCGTCAACGTAAAGCCGATATGGAGGAGGTTAAGCCCTTATGGTAGGAAATACAATACTTTTATTATCGCCGCATACAGACGATGGCGAATTGGGCTGCGGAGCCAGTGTTGCTAAGTTTATAGAGCAGGGCAAACGCGTCATTTATGTGGCGTTCAGTGCCTGTGAGCAGAGTGTGTTGCCTCAATTTCCGAAGGATATATTGATACAAGAAGTGCAGCAGGCAACTGCGGAGTTGGGCATCAAAGCTGAAGATTTGATTTTGAAACGGTTTGAAGTGAGAACGTTCAATTATCACCGCCAAGAGATTCTAGATATTTTAATAAAACTCAGGGAGACGTACCAACCCGATACCGTGTTGATACCCTCCTTGAATGATATTCATCAAGATCATAAAACCATTGCCGAAGAGGCATTGCGGGCTTTTAAGTTTGTGAATATTTTCAGTTATGAGTTGCCCTGGAATAATTTGAACTTTCAAACCTGTGCTTTTGAAGTGGTGTACGAAGCCCATGTTCAAGCGAAGGTGAATGCCTTGAAAAAGTATCAAAGCCAGGCCCATAGGCCTTATGCGAATGAAGAATTTTTGCGCGCTCAGTTGCGTATGCGCGGCGTTCAAGTGGCACGGCATTATGCTGAAGTTTTTGAAGCCGTTAGATTGGTAATGGATTGATTTAAGCATTATTTTTTTAGGGAATTTCCCCCAATTCGTTTTAAATTCGCTCCGATGCAGTGGATTCAACAATTGGTGTTCTTATTGTGCTTGGCAACAGGCATAGAATTTTTCCGTAGAAGCGTATTGCAAATTCGCCGAAATATTCAGCTAGGTAGAGATGTAGACCTAAGCGATAACCCTAAAGAGCGGATAAAACAGACGGTTTTAGTGGCATTGGGACAGAGCAAGATGGTACGCCGTCCGGTGGCCGGATTTTTCCATATTTTGATTTATGTAGGATTTGTACTCATCAATATAGAGGTACTCGAAATATTAATAGACGGCTTGTTTGGCACGCACCGCGTTTTTGCGACTCCCTTGGGAAGCCTTTATAACACCGCCATTGCATTTTTTGAATGGTTGGCATTCGGGGTATTGGTGGCTTGTGTGGTGTTTTTATTCCGTCGGTATGTCCAGAAAATTCCGCGCTTTACCATGCGCGAAATGAAAGGATGGCCTACCAAAGATGCAACCATCATATTATTTGTAGAAATCGTTTTGATGGGGGCCTTATTGCAAATGAATGCCGCCGAACAAGTATTGCAAGCACGTGGAGAAATGGCGGCACATGGGTCGTTTCCCGTGAGTTCGTGGTTTGTGCCGATATACGAAGG
>CBFHXF010000100.1:0-3679 GCA_965659745.1 Bacteroidia bacterium | reverse complement strand
TGAACGCTCTAATTTCAGCAATAGGCGCATTCCGAACCGCCACTTCCAAGGTGAGCTGTGGCGTTTCGGTCAAACATTCCTCCAAATGGAAGGCGCGCAAATGCGATACGTGTTCTTCCACAAAGAGCAAGCACTCTTCGAGATCCAATCCGCCCGCAAAATCAAAATCAATACTTAAGGTAATATCATCGCTTCCGGCATAGTGCAGGTACATCGACTCGTGATGACAGGGTAAAGGCAAAAGGTAATCGCGAAGCACAAAATAGGCAAACGTATCTCCGCGCTGCCACCGTTCTTCCCACGCCACATTGCGCCAAACGGTATCTCGGATGGCCTCCGCAATCCAATCAATTTGCACTGCTTCGCTATCCAATTCGGAAGCGCACCATAATATATTCTTAAGGGTATCAGCACCATAAAAATCAACCAAAACCAAGGGAATCAATTCGCCACTGTCTAAAAACGCCGAATCGCTGGCCCACTGCAGGGCCCATAAATGGGCATTATCACCACCCTGAATCCGCTCGTACAAACTGCCGTTCAAAGCCCCAAAACGGCATATTCTAGGTCCAACTGCCGCTTCATCTCGCGCTAAAACAGAATCCCACTGAGCTTCCTTTCTTTCTCGGGGGAAAATGGAGAACGCCTGAGCCTGCGCTTCACAATATCCCAGCAGGAAAATTCCCAAGAAAAAAAACCATTTCCGCATAGTTGCAAATTAAGGCATATAAATTAAGTGTTGCATTATCGTAAATTAGGCATGTCCAATAAAAAAATCATAATTTCGGAGTCATTATGGATTCCATTTTATCGCTATTTTCATCCTACACAAGTTCTGAACTAACCTATAAGAAACTCGGTCAACTAATTAGGCAAATCGACATAAATTCTATTGATTTCCCAAATGAACCTGAAGCATACGAAAAATCTGAAGCAAGCGATTATTATCGCAAGATTTATACATTAGACCCATTAGAAGTTGCTGTTTTATATTGGCCGCCATCAGCGGAATCTGCTATTCATTTTCATTCAGGTTTTTATGGCTATGTGTTGGTTCTAAATGGAGAAGGTGAAAATGTAGAATTTCAGTTCCAAGACAAAATACTCACCCCAAAAAGACGCATTTTATGTAAAAAATCGGGCGTTATGAACGAACCAGATGGCACGATTCATTTGATAAAGAATGCATCATCCGAGAATCCATTGATCACCCTACATCTTTATGTGCCTGCTTTGGAGAACTTAGATGGGCTTACCCTTTTTGATATCGAAAGCAAAAAAATTGGCGTTCTTAACGAAAAAGCTTTAAACGCGAGTTTTAATGAACCTGTCGAGCATTTTCACTCTATTGAAGAAAATGCTTTTGAAACAACAGATCATAAATCAAAATCCGATAGAAGTCATTACATTTTTCCGGTTGTTCCCAAACCCAATGAAGAAGAAATTAATGTAATGTTACAGGCATACTATAACGAACAAGCCGCGAAATACGACCAATTTGATACAGAACACGCAAGTAGACACGCATATAATAATGCCATCAACGAACAAATTGCAGCCGACTTTCAAGATTTCAAACCCAAAAATGTTTTAGATATTGCAGGGGGCACGGGCAGAAGGAGCGAAGAAATTAAAAATATGTGTCAAGGAAATTTCCAACCTGTGATTTTGGATATGAGCGCGAATATGATTGTCGAAGCTCAAAAACGAGGTTTCACCGGAATAAATGCTCCCTTTTTATCAGCTGAATTGCCAAAAGATCATTTTGACGCCGTTTATTTTCTTTATGCATTTGGACATATTAGTTCAAACGCTCTAAGAATTCAAACCGTAGAAAAAATCTATTCACAGCTCAAACCTGGGGGAAGATTTTACTTCGACGTTTTCGATATCGACAATAAGCACGAATGGGGACATATGGCACGTAAGAACTACTTCGATTTAGAATTGGAGCATATGGGATACGAGGAAGGAGATGTATTTTATAAAAAATCCGGGGGATCTGAAGTTGCCTATTTACATTATTTCGATCGAGAAAAACTGATCAAAATGATAGAGGAAATTGGCTTCAACGTTCGTAAGGTTTCGCAAATTGGGTATGTAAAGAATGCAGGTGCTTATTGCACCGAACCGAATGAAGGGAATTTGTTTTTGATCTTGGAGAAACCTTAAAATTAAGATTTGTCTTCCATATGGTCAAAGAGTAACCGACTGTATTTTTGCGACCCTTAAAAAAGAGAAGCTTAAAATCGCGACAACAATTTAGAAAAAATGAAACCAATTCACAATTGCAATATTGCAAATTTTATGGATACAAATAATCGCAATTCATTTATAATTCATTAAGTTTGTTACTGAAGAATAAATGTTTAATTGTACTTATTTTTATTTCAGAAAATAACAATTAGGCGAAAATTTACTTTAATTATGATAAAAAAACTAAGCCTCATATTGATCTTAATTAACTTTTGGAATGCAACATCCGCTCAATCTAATGACGTAGCTTTAAATTTTGACGGTATAGATGACTACGTAAGCACCAAATACAATGGGATTTTGGATTCAGGAGCGCGAAGTATGGAAGCTTGGATCCGTACTACAGGAAACTATGATCCCAATAACGGCGGCAAGCAAGGTGTAATCGCCAATTATGGCACTATGAGTAATACCAACCGCTTTACATTTTGTGTGTTGTTTAATGATGCCATTCGCATAGAAGTTGGGGGTAACGGACTTTCAGGAACCATTGCTATAAACGATGGCGATTGGCACCATGTAGCCGTAACCTACGACCCAAAAGATTCACTAGATTACAGGCTTTATGTGGATGGAACATTAGACGTTGCCGGAAATTTAAAAATTGCCACGAATACCATTGCCACCACCCCACTGCAATTGGGTATGCGCATAGATAATATCAATCTTTTCGAAGGCGATATTGATGAGTTTAGAATGTACAACTATGCGCTAACTTCCACCCAAATCAACAATAATATGAACCGAGAATTGTGCGATCTACCCAAAGGGATTTTGGCCTATTATAAGTTCAATGAAGGCAAAGCCAATACCTTTAACTACTCTAAAAAGACGGCCACGGATTATTCAGGAAATAATTATCACGGGACATTAAACTACTTCACCCTATCCGGGACTGCCTCAAACTGGATTACAGGATCAGGCATCAAAGGAGGTCCCAGTGAAACACGAATTCAAATGTTCAATTGCGATACTGTAATTTCACCTACGAAGAAATACAAATGGACTCGCGATGGCCTTTTCAGAGATACGTTTGAAAGTTATTATGGCTGCGATTCGATAATTCTAGTAAGCGTTGAAATTGGTAATGACAGTATTTCTATACCCCAATTTGCATGTGGAAGTTTCACGAGTCCTTTGGGCAAAACCGTTAGCACTGATACCATAATTTCCGAATATTATACATCCATTAAGGGTTGTGATTCTATCGTATCTTATGAAGTATACATTCTACCCGTTTTCGACACCATAATTCCCGTACTTGCTTGTGAAAAATTCCAAACGCCATTGGGGCATTTGGTTACTACAGATTCTGTAGTACAGGACTCTTTCACCTCTATAAATGGCTGTGATTCTGTCGTGAACTATAAGGTTACCATTAACCGCAATCAATATCGAAGCGATACGGTAATGGGCTGTGATT
>CBFHXF010000099.1:0-3680 GCA_965659745.1 Bacteroidia bacterium | reverse complement strand
TATGATTCTTATGGTGGAATGGCTTGGGTTGAGGAAGTTGAGGTATTGGATAATTATAACCCCGAATCATTAGAATTTGATTTTTCCTTATTAGATATTTAACTATCTTTGCTGCGTTCCTTTTTTACTTTTTTGTTTTGACTAAAAAGATGGGCGCCAACGAGGGGGGTGTCCATTTTTTTTTAAGTTATGAATCAAGCGAGATTTATTAGACTGGTTAAATTGATGCACCTGCTGGAGCATAAGCCACGACACATAAGAACAATATCAAGGTATCTGAATATTAGCGAAAGGAGCGTTTATCGTTACATCGAGTGCTTTCGTGAAATTGGATATGAAGTAGTTAGACATGAGAATTTTAGATATGGATTGAAAAAAGTATTGATTGAATAAAGGTAATTGGTTATATTTGTAGTGTTCACTGGGATGTAGGAGACCCCATTGTTAAAAAGATATTTGCCCGTTGGGTTTGCGTGTACTCCTACTACCGCAGACCTAATGGGCTTTTTTATTTTATGAAATTTTTAGAAAACGATTTGGAAGAAATCATCTACACATCTGGAAGGGATGTTTTAGAAGAAAGAGGGTTACCGATTTATGGAACCTTGAAAAGACAATTAAGAATTGGCAATTATGGTGTTGCTGATTTAGTAGAATTTATTAGACCATTTCATTACGAATCCCCAGTAGGGAACCTTTTTCACAAAGGCACAATCACGATTTATGAGTTAAAGAAAGAGCAGATAGGAATATCTGCATTTTTGCAATCTCTAAATTACTTGAAAGGGATTCGATCATATTTGGAAAAACGTGGTACGTTGGATAAATATTATATAAATATCGTGCTTATTGGTAGGAATATTGACACAAGCGGAAGTTTTTGTTTTATACCTGAATTAATAAAACTAGATAATTCTAGCGATGAATATGGGGAAATTCAGTTTTATACATATAAGTATGAAATCGATGGGTTGAGATTTAATGAAGAATGTGGATATAGTTTAAAAAATGAGGGGTTTTAATTATGGCCATATTTAGAAAAATTCACACTTCGTTTTGGTCTGATACATTTATTCAGGACTTGGACAATGATCACCGATTGTTTTATTTGTATTTACTGACAAATGAAAAAACAAAGCAATGCGGTATTTACGAAATCAGTAAAAAACAAATGGCGTTTGAACTTGGGTACTCTATTGATAGAGTATCCAAACTTCTTACCTACTTTATAAAAAGTGGTAAAATCCTTTATAGTGAAGCCACAAAAGAAATAGCTTTAAAGAATTGGGCGAAATATAACAATTCGACTTCTCCAAAAGTTGTAAGTTGCATAAATTCAGAACTTAAGCAGGTTAAAGATAGAGTATTGATAGAGTATGTAAATGGTATTTATACTGCATCGCAAGAAGAAGAAGAACAAGAAGAAGAAAAAGAACAAGAAAAAGAATCTGCGATTCCGTTTGAAGATGTTTGGAGTTTGTACGGAAGAAAGGGAAACAAAAAAACCAGTAACGAAAAATGGGATACTCTATCGAGTAAGGAACAAGAACAAATAATCAATCACGTTCCTATTTACATTCAAAATCACATAGACGCCGAAAAAACCGAGTTTATTCCGCATTTTACGACATACCTAAATCAGCGGCGCTGGGATGACGAATTGCCGTATCAAGTCCAAAAAATGGAAGTTGGACCCATTATTTCCAAAAATGTAGCAACTTTGAACGATGATTGAAAAAATAGAAAAGAACATTTTAAGCTGCTTCCTCATGAGTGATATGTCGAAGCAGTATCTCACCCGAGTAAAACCTGAATGGTTTACGGGGTGGCACTCCGAGATTGTGAAAATCATGCATGATATGTATATTCAAAATGTACCTATCGGGCTTCACACGGTGTACCAGCACTTTCCTAAACGAGCGCACGACCTCGCACTAATTACAAACCACTATGTCACCGACGTACACATCGAAAGGGAACTTTTGATTATGGAAGTTGAGTATAACAAACGCCATTTATTAGGGCAGTTATCGCAAGTGGAAAGCGCGTGGAACTTGGAAGAGATACAAAACTTTGTCGAAAAAGCTTTACACGAAGCGAGGGTATTGCAAAAGAATCACATTAAAAGCATGGGCGAAGTGGTATCCAAAAAGGTCGACGAAATAGAGGAGCGCATAAAGTCAAACGACCATATGAAAGGACTTCATACGGGTTGGCTTACACTTGATAAATATATCGGTGGATGGAATAAAGGTAATTTGGTAGTGGTAGGCGGTCGCCCAGGAATGGGAAAATCTGCACTTGGTTTGAACTTTTGTATTGACGGAAGCCCATTCGCAAAGTTTGTGTTTGTTTCGATCGAAATGAGTGAGGACGAACTAGCCGAACGAATGATAGCGGATTTGATTGACATCGAAAATTACAAGGTTCGGAACGCTAAATTATCGATGGGGGAACTAGAGAACGTCGTGAACAAAATGATGACGCAAAGCGATTACCATGTCGTTGACACCAAAGATAACAACGTTTATAATATCATTTCACTACTTAAAATCCATAGGGCTAAATATGGCTTGGATGTGGTTGTCATTGATTATTTGCAAAAACTTGAGGCGGGTGGGCGTGACCTTCGTACCAATGTCGGAATGGCGTCGACGGCCTTAAAAAACTTTGCAAGGGAATTGGGGATAACCGTTATCGCATTGGCGCAGTTGAATCGCGACGGCAAAAACGCAAGACCTGAACTTACCGAACTAAAGGAAAGCGGACAAATCGAGCAAGATGCCGACGTCGTTTTATTTCCTTTCCGCCCAGCGTATTATGAGGATGTGAAACCCGACATCGAAGATTCATTGGTAATTATTGCCAAGAACCGACACGGGAAGTGTGTGGATATACCTTGCACGTTTTCAGGGCCGCAAACGAGGTATAGGGAAAATGTTGGGCAACCTAGAACTATAAAAAATCCATTCGAGTAATTTCACTTTGTAAAAATAAAAAGGTTATATTTGCAGTATGAAAATACCCCCGTTACACTATGCAGTAATGTTGTTATCCGAGGATTTTAATATGAACGCCTCGCAAATAGCGGAAAGGATGGAAGTTTCTTTGCGCTACGTTTACAAGATTAAAAATACTTACCGAGAGGGCGCACCATTGACGCCCGATCCAAATCACAAAAACACCAGTCACACATCAATAAAAAGGAACAAAAAATATGATAACTGAACACACCGATATGTATGCCGAATACCTCAAAATGAAAGCGGCATACACTAGGCACAAAAACAAATCGAGCATAGAAGTAGACGCACTTCGTGCCGAACTGGAGCGAACGAACGAACGCTATAAAAAAGAACTTGCAAAGTTGCGGTTGGAATTGATAGCCCTCAAACGTGAGGCAGCACCCGAGCGCACTTACACCCAAAGCAATGAGGATATAATCCAGAAGGCCGCCGATTTCGTCGGATGTAGCGTAAAAGATTTAAAAGGTAAATGGCGACTTCACGAGATAGTAATTGCAAGGCACATTTTGTTTTATTACTTTAGATATGAAAAGGGGCTAAAATTGATGGAAATATCGCGGTTATTTAATCGTGACCATTCAACCGTCGTTCATGCCATTAAAAACGTTCACAATTACCTATCAAGTGAAAAGATGTACCCAAAAGAAAACCAAC
>CBFHXF010000098.1:0-3749 GCA_965659745.1 Bacteroidia bacterium | reverse complement strand
AATAGCTATGTTTCCCCTAGTAATAAATACACGTATACCCAAAGCGGCACCTATTACGATACTATTGCTAATGCCAACGGTTGTGACAGTATAATTACGATCAACTTAACCATTAACAATCAAACTATCGAGACCATCGCTAAAACCGCGTGTAATAGCTATGTTTCCCCTAGTAATAAATACACGTATACCCAAAGCGGTACCTATTACGATACTATTGCTAATGCCAATGGTTGTGACAGTGTAATTACGATCAACTTAACCATTAATTCTGTGGATGTTTCGGTTACCAACAGCAGTCCAACTCTAACGGCCAACGCCACTGACGCAAGCTATAAATGGTTAGATTGCGACAATAATTTTACCGAAATAAACAACGCCACTAATCAGTCATTCTTAGCCACTTCCAATGGAAACTATGCGGTTGAAGTTACGCAAAACGAATGCGTAGATACTTCTGAATGTATCAGCGTAAGTAATGCCCAAATTTTAGAAAATACGTTTGGCAATCAACTTAAATTATTTCCAAATCCCACCAAAGATGGGGTGAATATTGATTTAGGCACGCATTACGACGAGGTAACGGCAATCCTAAGGAATGCTATGGGTCAGGAATTGATGAGAAAATCATTCAACAATACGAATGCCTTTAAGCTAAACATTGCAGGAGAAAGCGGTTTGTATATTTTGGAATTACAAGCACCAAAACATAAAGCGCTGATGAGGGTTTTGAAAAACTAAGTAAGTTAGCAAAGCGTAACCTGTAGAAATTGCTGAACACCCGCACATGCCGTGCGGGTGTTTTTTGTTTAGGAGTTGATGGGTATGATAGAATGTTGGAGGTATGTCCGTGCAGGTTATTATGGTTATCACTTAAATTGAAGTCAGGGTCATTAGCAAGGTGGAATGAGCGGATTTGCTTGTATTAACGAAATATAATCCCGTACGCAAAACACCTAATAAAATTTACTCTTGTAGTGTTTACAGGGCTTAACAGGCCTATTTGGGCTTCGTTTTATAATAAACTTGCACCTGTTTACAAACTCAAAAAACTTATGAAAAGAATCATGTTTAAACAATTAAAAATTGCGACACTCACGTTTGTGGTGTTGTCAAGTGTTGCGCAATTAAGCGCTCAAACGCAAATTGATGCGGACATTGACGCCGAAGCATCTGGAGACCAATCCGGATATTCCGTTAGCATGCCCGATGCCCAAACCGTGGCCATTGGGGCAGTCAAGAATGGTGGAGGCGGAAGTTTCTCAGGGCATGTGCGAATCTACAAATTACGTGATTTGGCTTGGGTACAAAAAGGAGCGGACATAGACGGTGAGGCAGCAAATGACAATTCAGGCTTTTCTGTAAGCATGCCCGATTCCAATACCGTGGCCATAGGGGCAAAGTTTAATGCCGGAAAAGGAACCAATGCTGGCCATGTACGAATCTATCGTTGGAGTGACACTATGAACAATAATGATGGGGGTTGGCAACAAAAAGGAGCGGATATAGACGGAGAAGACATATATGACCAATCAGGCTATTCCGTCAGCATGCCCGATGCCAACACCGTGGCCATTGGGGCACCGGGTAATACTTCATCAAAAGGACATGTACGAATATTTCGTTGGAATGATACCGGTTGGGCACAAAAAGGTGCCGACATTGATGGCGAGGCAGCATCGGACCAATCAGGCTTTTCTGTAAGCATGCCCGATTCCAATACCGTGGCCATTGGGGCATATAATAATGATGGAACAGCTTCCGATGCTGGACATGTACGAATCTACTCTTGGTATGCCAAAGGAGGTTGGATAAAAAAAGGTGACGACATTGACGGAGAAGCAGCTGGTGACAGGTCAGGATGGTCTGTAAGTATGCCCGATGCCAATACCGTTGCCATTGGGGCCACAAGGAATGATGGAAATGGAAGCAATGCTGGACATGTACGAATCTACACTTATGATGGTACGAATAGTGCTTGGGTACAAAGAGGTGGCGACATTGACGGTGAGGCCGCAGGTGACTACTCAGGCTATTCTGTAAGTATGCCCGATTCCAATACCGTGGCCATTGGGGCATATTTTAATGATGGAACAGCTACCGATGCTGGACATGTGCGAATTTACGCCTATAATGGTACTACAAAAGCTTGGAAACAAATAGGTTCCGACATTGACGGCGAAAAATATAATGACCAATCAGGATGGTCCGTAAGTATGCCCGATTCCAATACTGTGGCCATCGGGGCCCCGTCCAACGACGGAACGGGAAACAGCGCTGGACATGTACGAATTTATACAATTACAAACACGTATGAATGGACAGGCTCCGATTATTTTACAAAAACATCAAACTGGAGCTCTGGTATTGTACCTAGTCAAAACGACTCTGCGGTAGTCCAATCTGGCACCACGACGGTTAGCCAAGCCACCACTTTAGATGTTTTGACAGTTAACAACGGCTCTAGCGTTTTTCTCGATGCCTCACTTACGCTTAGAAATCTACATCTAAAGAATGGTACTATTGATCTAAATGGACACCGACTTACCGTAACTGGTGGTATTTATCAATCTACCGACTCCACGAACTATTACATTCAAGCAGGTAACTCCCGTGCGCCGAAGCCGCTATCGGAATTGGTATTTGCGCCAACGGCCAATACCTCTTCGACCTTGTATTTAAATCCTGATGCCAATACCTTGAAATTGCTGGAGCTGGGAACGGCGACCAAGACGACACAAGTAACATTGGGCAATGCCGTTATAATTAAAGGCGGAAACAAAACCGATATCGGTTCTCTTAAAATCAACAACGGCTCTAAAATTATCATCCCCACAGGAGCTTCTCTCACATTGGCTTGCGATACCTTGAATAGTTATTTAAACCTTAGCCATCCCGCGCAACGCGCCGTTCATTGTTCAGGTACCGGTACCTTCAAGATTGAAAGACAGCATTACGGAGCGCGTGGCTGGAGAATTTACTCCCACCCCTTCTCTTCCGATATCGACCTTACCCAAATTGAAGATGATATCGACCTGATTGGTTCGGGTGGAACTGCCGAAGGTTTCTCTAGTGATACCTACAAGAATACCTCGGCCTATTGGTACGATTATTCACTGGCCGATACTACTGACGCCTCAGTTACTACCGATCCGGCGTGGACGGGCTTCAGCTCGGCTATAGGAACCCTCATTTCCGGCAATTCTAACAAATGGAAGAAACATGCCCCTATCATGGTATTCAATCCAGGAGCTGTTCGAGGTTCCGGTGCATTTAGCAGTCCGTCTACCGCAACCTACCAGCAAGGTAAAATCACCCTGAGTTATACTTTAGACTCAACAGCTGTGCATTTGAACGATGGGAAGACCCAAACCATATCAACGGCCGATTTAACTTCAGCGCCCAAGAGTCGATATTTCTTATTAACCAATCCGTTTACGGCGCCTGTTCGTTTAGGACGCATTCAGGGACTTAACCTTACCAATTGTGCCAATAAGTTCTACTATTGGAATCAGAATCAAGCTTCGATTTCAAATAACTTTATGGCTGCATCATGGGCTTCTCAAGCCTTATTCAATGGCAATGCGACTCGCGACTCCAATATGAGCATTCCTGCTTTTGGAACCATTCTAATTGCAATGAATGATCCATCAACGGCAACTACATTTACCATTCCCGAGAGCGCCAAGCAATTGAGCAACTTCGATTATGTGGTGGGTGGTAATATTACGGGTAGCAATAGCGGTGTA
>CBFHXF010000097.1:0-3801 GCA_965659745.1 Bacteroidia bacterium | reverse complement strand
CGGTAATGTAAGGGTCCAGTCCGATGCTATTCATGTAATATCGACCGTCGCGCTCGCGAACACAGCTGGGTTTGCCATCTGTGATCATAAAAATTTGTTTATTGGTATTCTTTTTACGTCGCAAAATATCCATGGCCAATTGGAGTCCGGCAACGGTATTGGTATGGTAAGGACCTACTTTCAGGTAGGGGATGTCTTTTATGGAAATGGTCCAAGCATCATTACCAAAAACGAGAATATCGATGGTATCTTTTGGATATCGGGTGGTGATGAGTTCGGCCAGGGCCATCGCCACTTTTTTTGCCGGCGTGATGCGGTCTTCCCCATAGAGAATCATAGAATGGCTGATGTCGATCATGAGCACGGTGCTCATTTGGGCGTTGTAGCGGGAGTCTTCCACGACTAAATCGTCTTCGGTGAGTTCAAATTGACCCATTCCATGATTGATTTGGGCATTTTTTAAACTTTCAGTGAGGGAAATTTTGTCAAGACCGTCGCCAAAGTGATAGGGTCTGAATTCTCCGTTGGGATCTTCGCCCAGCCCGGATGATTTGGTTTTGTGATTTCCGGCACCGCTTTTATGCAGATTCCCAAAGATGTTTTCGAGTGCCGTTTGTCGGATGGCGCGTTCGGTTTTGGCGGTAATGCCCATGCCCGTGCCTCCGTCGCTATCGATTTCTTCGCGGATATAGCCTTTGTCTTTAAGGTCTTCGATGAAATCGTCTATGGTATAATTTTCATCGGTAAGTTGGTATTCTTTATCAAGTTCGCGGAGCCAGGCGATGGCTTCGTCAAAATCGCCTGAAGTATGGGTAATGAGTTCTTTGAAAATATCAAAGAGCATCTCAAATGGGGGAATGCTTTTGGCTTCAAATTCTTTGAAATAAAATCCTTTGTTGCCGGAGGAGGAGATCATGAAGTTATAACGAAAAGCGGGCTGAAATGTTCAGTAAATTGGGAAATAAGTCTTGTTTTTAGGATAGAGACGCAAGGCATTGCAGAGACGCAATTCATTTGCAGAGACACAAGGCATTGCAGAGACGCAAGGCATTGCTGAGACGCAAGGCATTGCGTCTCTACTTTGTGTCAAATTGACACAAACATTTTTTCGACTTGTCTGTTATTGCTTTAATGATAGCGCAAAATGTTGGAATACAAGACTTTGGTATGTGTCTGCCGAGTCGTTATTTGCCCATAGAAGTATTGGCGGAAAAGCGAAACATAGAAGTGGCCAAACTCAAGCTGGGTTTGGGTTTGGAAGAAATGGCCGTATGTGATAAATCGGAAGATGTTCCTTTTATGGCGGCAAAAGCCATTGAAGATTTGGTGCATGCCCAATTATCTAAAGGTGTTGTAGGAAGTTCCAATGAATTTTTTTCGCAAGTTGATCGTATTTATTTAGGTACGGAAAGTGCCATTGACGCGGCCAAACCGAGTATTACCTATGCGCTAGACATATTGCAAAAAACCTTTGATTGTTCCTTTGAGCATATCGATTTCTTAGACATGACGTTTGCCTGTATCGGCGGCACGGATGCCTTGCACCAGTGTTTAGATTACGTACGTTTGCGTTCCACAAGAAAGTGCATTGTGGTAGCGGCCGACAAAGCCATATACGATTCCAATACCGGCGGCGAATACACCCAAGGCGCAGGGGCGGTAGCCTTTTTAGTGAGCGCCTCGCCTGAATTAATTTCTTTTTCGGGGGAAGTAGGAGTGGCGGTCAGTCACGATTTTGACTTCTATAAACCCAAGCGGTACTTTGAAAAATCAGCCATTATCCAATCGTTAATGTCGCGGTTGGATATGGATATTTCGGTCTTGCCGGAGCAAAAATTAGCCGCGTTATTCGATATGGACACGGTGTTAAAAGCCGGTACTTTGGAAGGCTGGGCGGCTGATTTTTGGGATTTACCTGGAGCATTTATACCGGTGCAAAGAGAGGAGCCGGTGTACGACGGACAATTTTCTAACGCCTGCTTCGAACAAAGGGTGTCACAGGCGTTGGGCGATTTCCTCCGAAAGAACAATTTAGATGCCTTACCTGAAACGGAGCATTGGATTTTTCACTTGCCCTATGCGTATCAGGGTCGCCGGATGGCGGTTCGCATGTGGTGGGAGCAGATAGTTTCGCAGCGTGCGCCTTTGAAATTGGCGTTGCTCACTGAATTGGGGGATTTTGATACAACAGACGAGGCGGCGTATGGAGCTTGGTTGAAGCAGCTTGCCAAAACCGATGCCTATCGGAATTTTGTAAAGGAATCGATAGCGCCCACAGATGCGGTATCCTCGAAAGTAGGGAATTTGTATACGGCCTCTATTTTTATGGCTTTATTGAGTGCGTTAGCGTTTTCAGAAGGCGATTTTGCTGGGAAACAAGCCTTGTTTTTTGCCTATGGGTCGGGGTCTAAATCGAAGGTTTTTTCAGGAAAATATGCGCAAGAGGTGCCGCGGGAAGAGATTGCTCGACGGATACACCAACATCTTGAGCGACGTGTAGCTATAGACTATGCGGAATACGAACGTTTGAGACGTAAATAGGCGTTTCAAAACATGCATTTTTGTTTGGTTGTTGTGAAAAATGCAAAAAAAAAGAGGTCGTTGTAATTAACGGCCTCTTTTATTGGGGTGCACTTGGGCAAAATTTTTATGGCATTTCGGCTGTTCTGCGAACATTTATTGCAGAGTCGCCTTTAGGGCCTGATTCGATTTCGTAATACACATCATCACCTTCTTTGAAAGTTTCGGTGAAATTGTTTACGTGAGCGAATACACGTTGTTGTGATTTTTGATCATTGATGAAACCGTATCCTTTTTCGTCGTTGTAATAAGTGAATTTTCCGCGACGCACATTACTAACGGTATTGTGTTGCACTTGATAGCCGCTAACAGAGATGTCTTCGGCTTTAATTTCTTCTACTTTGGTTAAATCGGGGGGAGTACTCGAAATATTTCCATTTTCATCGACGTAGGCGAGCATGTCTTCTAGAGATTTGCCTTTGTTGTTGTCGAGTTTACGTTGCGCCATTTTTTCTTCTTTTTCGCGACGTTTTTGAACTTTCTTTTTTTCTTTTTCTTTTTTCGAGAATGTAATTTGCGATTTAGCCATAGAGGGGAATAGGGATTATGTAGGTGTGATAATAGGGTAGCTGACTGAAATTGGGACGTAGACGTGAAAAGAATTTCCCCAGAAAACAATAAAGCGATTATACAATCACTTTGCAAAGGTAGGGGTTAATTGTTAATTGTCAATTGTTAATTGTCAGTTGTTAATCTGACCTTGCCTGAATTTGATTGTCACTATTCTATTTAGAATTAACCATTGACCATTAACCGTTAACCCTTAACCGTTAACCATTGACAATTATAAGAACTACGCTTTTTTTACGAATTCGCTTTTTAAGCCCATGCTTCCGAAGCCCGGAACTTTACAGTCGATGTTGTGATCGGAGTCGACCAATCGGATGCCGGTTACTTTCGTGCCTACTTTGATGCTTTTCGAGGCGCCCTTTACGGGTAAATCTTTTATTACAATTACGGTATCTCCGTTTTGAAGGATGTTGCCGTTTGAATCTTTAACAATGAAAGCATCGTCATTGGTTTCGTTTTCAACTTCTTTGGGATTCCACTCATGTGCGCATTCCGGACAAACCATGAGGGGATCCATTTCGTAGGTATAGGTACTACCGCATTTAGGACAAGGGAACATTTGAATTATGAATTATGAATTATGAATGGTGAATTATGAATGGTGAATTATGAATGGTGAATTATGAATGGTGAATTATGAATGGTGAATTA
>CBFHXF010000096.1:247-4112 GCA_965659745.1 Bacteroidia bacterium | reverse complement strand
TTGGAGTACCCAGATGCAGTGTGAGGTATCATCCATCTCTGTACTATTTCTGCGCGTTGCGCAGAAATAGTACAGAGATGTCCGGGTAACTGTTTGAGAGTTGTGGTTATTCTGGTTTGCAAAGTGCATCAAGTGATTTGACGGCGCAGGAGGCAAATTGTACCGAGATACGCTGTGATGGAGTACCCAGATGCGGCGTGATGGCGGTGTGATGGAGTACGCATCTCCATACTATTTCTGCGCGTTGCACAGAAATTACTCGATGTCCTTACAACTTTTTATGGGTTGCGGTTGTTCTGGTTTGCAAAGTGCATCGAGTGATTTGACGACGCAGGAGGCAAATTGTACCGAGATGCGGTGTGAGACCTAATACCGAAATGCGGCGTGATGTAGCATCCATCTCGGTACTATTTCTGCGCGTTGCACAGAAATTACTCGATGTCCTTGCAACTTGAGACAACTTGTCTTTAGCACTATTCCCAAGGCGTGGAAACTTAACGCGTTCTCTTAAACTAATACCCACCTATATTTGTTTAAAGTTCCACGTGAAACTATGAATCAATATGATGTTATCGTTGTAGGAGCCGGACATGCAGGCTGTGAAGCTGCTCATGCCGCCGCCACCATGGGAAGTAAAGTTCTCCTTGTTACTATGAATATGGAAACCATTGCTAAAATGAGTTGTAATCCAGCAATCGGTGGAGTCGCTAAAGGACAAATTATCAGAGAGATAGATGCACTCGGAGGCATGTCCGGAATCATAACGGACAAGACCATGATACAGTTCAGAATGCTCAACAGATCAAAAGGATTTGCAATGTGGAGCCCAAGAGCGCAATCTGATAGATGGAGATTTTCCGAAGAATGGAGACTAACTTTAGAACAAAATCACAATATTGACTTCTTCCAAGATTCTGTTACCGAAATTATAGTTGAAAATAATAATGTAACAGGGGTGGTATGTGGAATGGGTAATAAATTCATGTCCAAATCGGTTGTTCTCACGGCTGGAACTTTTCTAAACGGACTCATACATATAGGTAGAAAAAATTTCGGTGGCGGACGAATGGCAGAGAAACCATCTACCGGAATTACTGCTCAATTAGAATCATTGGGATTTACAAGCGGACGTATGAAAACCGGAACGCCACCTCGCATAGACGGTCGTACGCTAAATTACGATAAAATGGAAGAACAAAAGGGTGACGACATAAACTACACCTTCTCATTTTCCGGGACCACACAATCCTTACAACAACAACGAAGCTGTCATATAACCTATACTAATGAAGCCGTACATGATATGCTCCGACTCGGTTTTGAGGATTCTCCCATGTACAACGGATCTATCCAAAGCCTTGGACCAAGGTATTGTCCTAGCATAGAAGATAAAATAAACAGATTCGCTGAAAGAGATAGGCATCAAATATTTGTTGAACCCGAAGGATGGAATACAGTAGAAGTATATGTTAATGGCTTCTCAACATCACTTCCCGATGATATCCAACAAAAAGCATTACGACTTATTCCAGGATTTGAAAATGCCAAAATATTCCGCCCCGGTTATGCCATCGAATACGACTTCTTCCAACCCACACAATTATACCCAACCCTAGAAACAAAAGCCATAACCAATCTTTATTTCGCCGGTCAAATAAACGGTACCACTGGATATGAGGAGGCCGCTGCTCAAGGTTTAATGGCCGGAATCAATGCTTCCCTGAAAGTACAAGAAAAGGAATCGTTGATCCTTAAAAGAGACGAAGCCTATATTGGTGTCTTAATTGATGATCTGGTTTTTAAGGGAACAGAAGAACCATATCGCATGTTTACATCTAGGGCAGAATATAGGATATCCTTAAGACAGGATAATGCCGATGAACGCTTAACACCTATAGGATATCGTATAGGTCTGGCATCACACCAACGTATCAAAAACCTTACCAAAAAACTGGAAATAACTCATAGCTTGATTCATGCCATCGAAAACACTTCCATTACTCCTGAAACAGCACAACAAGATCTCGACCTTACCATTTCGGAAAAATGTAAAGCTAAAAAGCTATTATTACGACCACAGATTTCCATTAATCAAATATTGAATCTTTCTGAATTAAACCATTTACAAACTCTACCTGAGGAAATAAAAGAAAAAGCAGAAATTGAAATAAAGTATTCCAGTTACATCGAACGCGAAAAAGAACAGGCCTCTAAATTAAATAAACTCAATCATCTCAAAATTCCTGACCAATTCGATTACAGCAAATTACAATCAATGTCTGCCGAATCAAGAGAGAAACTTAAAAAATTCCAACCCAGAACCATAGAAGAAGCTAAAAAGATAAGCGGTGTTTCTCCTTCTGATATTTCCGTACTACTCATACATTTTGGACGATGAATTTTAAATCCTACATATATATAAGCTTGCTAACTATATCATGTGCAAATCCGGTAAGTCCAACAGGAGGTCCAAAAGATGTTACACCACCCATAATAAGTAATATTGTCATAGATACCCTTCCAACAGAAAAACGTATATCTCTAATCTTCGATGAGTACATAAAAGCTACCAATGCCATTTACATAAATCCTCAAACTAAAAAACCTTATAAACCCATCCTAATTACAAAGAAAAATGCTCTTGGATTCAATACTCCTCAATATGTAACCTTTATAAACCTTCAAAAAAGTATAAGCGACATCAACGAAGGCAATATTGGAACATATCCATCATTCTATTTTAGTAACGATACACTACAACAAACAATCGCACCTATACTTCCGAAATATTTCAAATCAGACAAAGACCTATTAACTATAGAAAAGAAAGTCGATACTTTTTATTATAGAAGTTTTAGAATCAAGGATACCCTATATATAAATGGATTTCCGACAGATTCCTTAAACGCAACGTATTATATAGACATAAATAAAAACAATACGTACGACTCCAGCGAATGGTATACAAGCAAAAATATAGATAGTACCAACGCCGTTCTTTTATTTCCCCCGATAAAGAATAAAATTGAAATTGACACCAATCATCAATATAACATATTGGTACTACCATTTAACTTAATTCCCCGATTAGAAACAAGTAGTGACCTACACATACAACGTTTTAATGATACCATAATAATTGATAAAACCAATACTACTTCATGGATTCAAAAAAATCCTAATATCGTTTTGAATTATAAAAAATACAATTTAAAAAAATACTTCATACAAACTAAAATCATAACGCAAGGTGACACACAGAGTATGATTAATCCCAGTATCATGCAGCGCATTTCACCGAATGACAACAAAGTAGATACTCTAACGAAAAATATGAAAATAGGTAGCGTTGTTTTTGAGAATACCGATTCTTTAGATAATCTTGAGATAATACTATTAAAGGATAATACATATTATCAAAACATTTCATTAACACTTAAAACATACTCCGTCAATCTGGAGCAAGGTGAATACACTTTTATCTCATATATCGATGTAAATAAGGATAAACAACTGAATCAATCCAAACCTAGCGATCGTGTCATACAATATTTTGAAACGTTCCTTGTGAAACCCACAATTGAGAATGTTATTAAGGTGGGTAAGCATGTTAGAAATAGTGTCAATGACGGTGGAAAAACTGATGGGATTATACCTACAAGTATCAAGACTAAAAAGGGTGTGAATCAACCCAACCTTATACGAGAGTAAACCCAATGCATAAAAGAATAAATCACAGAGTACACCATAAAATACAATATATTTAATTTATTGATATACAATCATTTAAATAAAAATCATACCTGTTTCCCGTGAAACATTCACACTTATCCTCATATCCACAGAGAATAAATACTTAATAATA
>CBFHXF010000096.1:0-237 GCA_965659745.1 Bacteroidia bacterium | reverse complement strand
AATAATATAAAATTTTAAATAGTTTAAGTTATTACTATTGGGACTGTGAGAAACCAAATTGGAGGGATATGAAATAAAAATGGAAGCGAAGTATTAGTTTTGCATCATGCTTGAACAGATAAACACACTCTCCGAAAAATTACTCCAAATTCAAATTGACAACAGCCAACAGTTGGAAGAATTTCGATTGGAATTTTTAAGCAAGAAGGGACATGTGAATCGTTTGTTCGAGGCTTT
>CBFHXF010000095.1:1599-4196 GCA_965659745.1 Bacteroidia bacterium | reverse complement strand
TCGAAACTTGTCTTGAAAACGATAAATCTATTTCTAATTCGTTGCCTCCTAAATTAATTTTTTGACTAATTGCGGCATATAAAACTTTCTCTAATTTAGCGAATGCCAAACCCTTCACGTACACCTTTCCAAGCGCCGTTCCTAGGTCTATGCGACCGCGTTCGTCCACGCGACTCACTTTATTAAAATAACTATTTCCAAAAACGGTTACGCTAATTTCGTCGCCCACCCCAATGATGTATTGGTCGGGTGCTTTCAACGCGCGGCCGTTGGTATAGGCCGGGAAGCGTTTTTCGTCGAAAATCTTCGCGATATCCCAAGATGTCGCCACAAAATCTGACGCTTCTAAATCTGGTTTTTTGCCAATGTTTTCGGGAACTGAGGGCACCGCATCGCCCGATTTTCTACTCAATTCTGCCGCACTGGGCACGTCTGCATTTCCGATGGTATTGTCTTCTTTTCCTTTCGGGGGAAGCCCACCTAAAGCCGCTGCCGCATTGCCCAATCCGAGTCCGGAAGCAGCTCCGCCCGACGCCTTACCAGCACCGCTACCCAGACTACCCGAGCCTCCAACAGCGCCACCAGGACCTCCAATGGAGCCTAGTTTTACTTTTTGCACCCTTGCCCGAAATGCCTCGATCTCACTCGCAGACATCCCTCTCGCACGCGCCAATTCAACAACTTGTCCTTCGGAAAGTCCGGCACTTTCGGCCTTTTCGATCATTTGTAAAATCTCTTGATCCGAGTAATCACTGGCTTTGGTTTTGCCCCCTAAGCCCTGTGCCTGCAATGCATTAATTCCAAAAAAGCACAAAAAAAGTCCCAATAGGACTCTATAAAAAAACGTTAACATGTTATGGTTCTCATTAAATTTGGGTATGGCTTCGCCCCTTCAGTCACATAGCAAAAACTGTGCCCAAAGAGAAATTTCCCCGCAAAAGTAGGCCAATACGATGTTTTTCGGTAATAAGAGTGTGGTTTTTCGTCGAATTGCTTACTCGCTGCGCTCGCTTGATACTCCCGTTGGTCGCTTTATACTCGCTGCGCTCGCGGGATACTCCCTCCGGTCGTTGTTTAACTCGCTACGCTCGCAGGGTTTTCTGATTGTCTATAGGTCATCGCACACCAGTTAAATACTACATCAAACCAAAATCCAAACCCACACGACCGAAAATCATACTTCGACCCAACGCTACACACCAGTTGAATATTACATCAAACCCACACGACCGAAAATCGTACTTCGACGCTACACTCCAGTTGAATACTACATCAAACCAAAATCCAAACCCTCACGACCAGAGGGAGTCCCATACGAGCGCAGCGAGTAAAACAACGACCGAAGGGAGTATCCCGCGAGTCGCCAGCCGAGTATCCTGCGAGCGCAGCGAGTATATTTCACTATCTTTGAACCATGATCCTAATCTTGAACGGCCCCAATCTCAACTGGGTGGGAAAACGAGAACCCGACATATACGGGACCCTATCTTTAGAGGAATATCTCAAAGTTTTTGAATCGGCGGTAACCGTGCATTTCAGCAATATAGAAGGGGAAATCATAAACGCATTACAGGAAGCAGAATACAACGATACCATTTCGGCCGTAATACTAAATGCCGGCGGTTATTCCCATACTTCAATAGCCATCGCCGACACCATTCGGGCCATGAAAAAGCCCGTTGTATCGGTTCATATAAGTAATATTTTCGATAGAGAATCCGAACGCCACAAAGACCTGGTCTCCGCAGCCTGCTCCGGTTTCATCGGCGGCTTCGGACTCCGCTCCTACGACCTCGCGGTGCACGCCCTTTCCGACATTAGCAATCCATAAAACAACAGCAAGGACATCGAGTGATTTCAGAGCGCAGCGAAGAAATTGTACCGAGATGGGTACAACATCAAACCAGAACACCCTGTGCACACCAGAACAACCAGTCTCTTCAAATAATTGCTAGGACATCGAGTGGCGCGTAGCGTTGGGCGCTACATCCCGGAAATATCAAAGCGCATCTCGGTACTATTTGGCTCGTACCTCACCAAATCACTCGATGACCCTTTGCAGACCAAAACAAGCTCGAAAATTAAAAAAACACCAAAAGCTTTAAGCATACCTCAAACTTTTGCCATAAACACAAAAAGTTTTAAATATATCGATAACTTTCTCAGAAAAACCAAACCCCAAAACCAACGAGCGCAGCGAGTATCCCACGACCAACGGGAGTATAAAGCGAGGCGCCAGCCGAGTATCCCTCGAGCGCAGCGAGTATCATCTAAACCCCGGCTTCTCTCGATTCAAGAACGCCCTCATTCCCTCTTTAAAATCAGCTGTGCCAAAGGCTTCCCCAAATTCCTTAATCTCACGTTGCATGCCGTCTTCACCCTCTGTAAAATACGCATTCACACAGTCGATAACCATGCGAACTGCACTCGGACTTTTACTGCCGATCTTATTTAATATCGCTTCGCAACGCGCCAAAAGCGCTTCTTGTTCCACCACTTCATTTACCAATCCATAACTCAAGGCCGTATTCGCATCAATCGCATCTGCCGTCATTAACAGCTGCAACGCGCGACCTTTCCCTACCAATTGCACCAAG
>CBFHXF010000095.1:0-1500 GCA_965659745.1 Bacteroidia bacterium | reverse complement strand
AAGGCCGTATTCGCATCAATCGCATCTGCCGTCATTAACAGCTGCAACGCGCGACCTTTCCCTACCAATTGCACCAAACGCTGGGTTCCACCGTAACCTGGAGGTACGCCTAAATTCACTTCGGGCTGACCCATTTTTGCATTGCTGCTCGCAATTCTCATGTGACATGCCATCGCCAACTCACAACCTCCACCAAGAGCGAAACCGTTCACAGCCGCAATAACCGGCTTAGCACTGCGCTCTAAGGTATTCATCACTTCATGTCCATCGGCACTCATTTTCGTACCTTCGGCCACTCCAAAATCAGCAAATTCAGAGATATCCGCGCCAGCCGCAAACGCCTTGGTGCCTGCCCCCGTTAAAATAATACCATAAACCTCGTCATTGCCTTGCGCCGCTTCCACCGCCTCTTTGATCTCCTGCAACGTCGCAATATTCAACGCATTCATCTTCGCCTCCCTCTCAATCGTAATGAGAAGAATATTATTATTTATTTGCGTACTTATATTCATAACTCTTTTATTTGTTAATTGTTAGTTGTTAATTTTTAATTTATTGCTCAATAAACCCTATTATCAAAACCTAAAAACGCAGCGCATCTCGGTACAATTTGGCTCGTACCTCACCAAATCACTTGATGACCTTTTGCAAACCAGAAAGCCAACGAGCATAGCGAATATCCCGCGAGCGCAGCGAGTATATCGTGAGGCGCTAGCCGAGTGGCGCGGAGCGTTGTACCGAGGTGCGATGACCTTGCCCAAACCCCAAAACCAACGAGCATAGCGAGTATCAAGCGAGGCGACAGCCGAGTATCCCGCGAGCTAAGCGAGTATCCCAACACCATCTAAATTCAGCAACCACTCAAACGCACACCTTTCAGGATGTGGCATCATGCCAAACACGTTTCTGCCTTCATTGCAGATCCCCGCAATGTTCTCTAAGCTTCCGTTCGGATTGGCTTCCCCCGAAACATTTCCCGCTTCATCGCAGTATCTGAACAATATTTGATCATTGGCATTTAAGGCTGACAAGGTTTCCGTGTCGGCGTAATATCGGCCTTCGCCGTGTGCAATCGGAATTTGTAATACAGCCCCTTTTTCAACGTTTTTGGTAAGGCTTGTGGCTTGCGTTTCGGTGCGTAAGTTCACGTTTTTACATACAAACTTCATGTTGTCGTTGCGAAGCAAGGCTCCGGGTAACAATCCGCTTTCGGTTAATACCTGAAACCCGTTGCAAATGCCCATTACGAAGCCGCCCTTGGCCGCATGTTGCTTCACCGATTCCATAATGGGACTCAATTTAGCGATGGCGCCGCTGCGCAAATAATCTCCGTAACTGAAGCCCCCAGGTATATAAATATGGGTACAACCCTGTAAATCGGTGTCTTTGTGCCACAATTCAACCACTTCCATCGAATTGTGTTTGCGCAATGCTTGTATCAGGTCTTGGTCGCAATTTGACCCTGGAAAAATGACCACTCCGGCTTTCATGTCGCAAATA
>CBFHXF010000094.1:0-4371 GCA_965659745.1 Bacteroidia bacterium | reverse complement strand
CGCGCGATACAAGGTTTCGCATAATTCCGAACCTACCGACTGAATGTCCATCGCTTTTCGGCCAATGAAATGCTCGAGTTTACCTACGACTTGCGGCGGACATTGGCGCGAGTTGGGACAGTAATGCTGGGCTTCGCCCTCGGCACGAACCAAAGGGGTATGGCATTCCGGACACGTTTCAATGAATTCTTGAACCGGCGTATGAGAATCGCGAGATTCCAACACCACACCGGTAATTTTAGGTATGATTTCCCCGCCTTTTTCTACGTAAACCATATCGCCAACCCGTATATCGAGTCGTTGCATTTCGTTAGAATTGTGCAAACTTGCGCGTTTTACCGTGGTGCCCAATAACAAAACGGGTTCGAGTTCTGCCACCGGCGTAATGGCCCCGGTACGGCCTACTTGATAGGAAATTCCCAATAAACGAGTTTGGGCGGTTTCGGTAGGAAATTTATACGCAATGGCCCAACGTGGAATTTTAGCCGTAAAGCCCAATTCCTCTTGTTGACTGATGGAATCTACTTTTACCACCACGCCATCGGTATCGAAACTCAAATCGTGTCGCTTCGTTTCCCACTCTTTTAGGAAATCAATCACGGCGTCAATACCCTCGCACACCCTGGAGGTCTCGGGCACCGGAAGTCCCCACGTTCGCGCTTCGTTCAGGCCTTGTGAGTGCGAAGAAAACACCTGATCGTCTCCATAATAATGGTATAATAAAATGTCTAATGGCCGTTTGGCCACCTCGCGCGAATCTTTGATTTTCAAGGACCCGGAGGCTACATTTCGGGGATTGGCGTATAAGGCCTGTCCGCTGGCGGCCCTTTCTGCGTTCAAGCGCTCGAATCCTTTGCGGTGCATGAAAATTTCGCCTCGTATTTCGAATTTTTGGGGTGCTCCCGCATTTAATTTCGGGGGAAGCCTCCTCAAGGTTTTAACATTGTCGGTAACCACGTCGCCCTGAACGCCGTCGCCCCGGGTGATGGCTTTCACAAGCACGCCCTTTTCATACTGTAACGAAATGGCCAATCCGTCTATCTTCAATTCACAGCTGTAAACAACCGTATCAATTTCAAGGGCTTTTCGGATGCGGGCATCAAACTCGCGGAGTTCCTCGGCGTTATAGGTATTTCCCAAGGAAAGCATGGGCCGCTGGTGTTTTTCGGTTTGAAAATCGCCAATTGAATCCGAACCCACTTGTTGGGTAGGAGAGTCGGGCGTAATGAAATCGGGAAATTGCGATTCTAAATTTTCGAGTTCTTTGAGCAAGGTGTCGAACTCAAAATCAGATATTTCAGGCTCTGCCTTTACATAATAAAGGTAGTTATGTCTACGTAAATCGCTGCTTAACTGAGCAATGCGTTTTTGTGCCTCGGGCCGCTGCATGATGCCGTGAAACTACATAAATAATGGCAATAATTGACAGATAGTCATGGGGCTATTATAAACCGGAAGGCTGCTTTTTATTCACATTTAACGTTTATTTCATGCACATTATCGCATTTATCTGCATTTTAATATGTTCTTTGTTGCGACATGTCAGCACAAACCATTGCCCCAAACAAAGTCGTGAGTTTATCTTACACGCTCATGCTTAACAGCGGAGAATTAGCCGATGAGGCCACCGCCGATCAACCCCTAGTGTTTATTCACGGAATCGGACAAACATTGCCTGCTTTTGACGATCAGTTAGACGGATTGTCAGTAGGAGATACGTTCTCTTTCACACTTTCTGCAGAAGACGGTTACGGCGAATCAAGCCCTAATTACGTAGTAGAAATTCCCAAAAACATCTTCGAAGGTCCAGACGTTCCAGACGATATTTTAGAAATCGGTGCTACCTTGCCGATGCAAGATCAAGACGGAAATCCGATGGACGGTGTCGTTCTTGAAATTGGCGATGATACCGTAACGATGGATTTTAACCACCCTCTAGCCGGTGAAGCCTTAGGTTTCTCAGGTACCGTTTTAGACATTCGCGAAGCCACTCAAGAAGAGTTGGATCACGGTCATGTGCACGGTGAAGGCGGTATAGAACACTAATTTTTAATGCTTTTTGATGAATTGCGGTTTGCTTTTGCGCGAACCGCAATTTTCTTTTGTCAACTTTTTTGACTTTTTTGCAAAAAATTAAATTCTCAAGCCACGTTTTTGGCATAGCTTTTGTCTATGCAAGGGTAACGCCCTATGGCGAGAGTGATGAAACTATACAATGACCGACAAAGAGCTGGTGGAAGGATGTATTCGGGAAGACCGAAAGTATCAGAAAATCCTATGGAATCTGTATTCCTCCAAGTTGATGGCGCTTTGTTTACGTTATTGCAAAAACCAAGAAGAAGCTGAAGATGCCCTAATGGAATCATTTGTTCGCATATACGATAAAATCCCTACCTTCCGATACCAGAGTTCTTTGGAAACATGGATGCGCCGTATTACGGTCAATATTTCCATTAATAAATTGCGTTCTCAAAAAGATATTTGGAAAGAACTTTCCGAAAGTGAATACGAATTGGGTTATACCGACAATGCCATGTACCAACTCGAAGCCAAGCAAATCATGCAGCTCATCGAAAGATTGCCCGTTGGATACCGTACCGTTTTTAACCTGTTTGTGGTAGAAGGCTATACCCATAAAGAAATTGCAGAAATGATGGGAATCGACGAAGGTACCAGCCGTTCCCAGTTAGCCAAAGCCCGCAAATCTTTACAAGAAATGCTCGAACACCTTAATATAACCCGATAATGTCGCAGGATCCTTTTGAACATATCGCCGAAATATTAAGAAACCATGAGGTACGTCCGAGTGGGAATGCCACTTTTGAGGAAGTGATGAATCGCCGTAAGAAGAAACGCAGAGGTTTCTTTTGGTGGTTCCAACGCACCGGTGTCGGATTGTTACTATTGGGTATTGCCGGTGGTATTGCCTATTTCAATGCATCTAATTTGAATACACCCATATCCGATACAACCGGTTCTAACAAAAGCCTAAATCAAAAAACGGAGGGTTACCGCCTTGAGGAAGCTTCCCCCGAAAAAGAAAATATACCTATTTCAAAAACTGAGGATACTAATGGTAATACATCCGCTGGAAATGTAGTGGGTAAATCGACTGAAACCGGTAGTTCTAAAGATGAAATTAAATCTAATAAAAAGGCCGGTTTATTTGGGCTTTTTCAAAAATTCAACAAGCAACGTAAGAATATTTTAGGATTGAATACGGTGGGAGCCAAACCCGAATCTATTGCCAATTCGAATCGGGAATTGCGCAGTACGGGCCTTCCCAATGGCTTGCAATCTGAGGGTTTAGCGCCAGAAGGATCTTCCATATACAAAAACGGGGGTTCGCCCATGTCGCTATCGAACGTATATGATTTTGGAGCGAAACAGTATATCGCTCAGACGTATTTTGATTTTAACATACCCCCTTCCGGAGATGAATATGTAGATTGGGATTTTGACTTGCCTTCTGCAGGATTGCGCAAACGCCGTTTGCCTTGGTATGTGGAGTTTTCGGCCATTACCGGTAGCGATAACCAAGTGCAATTCGATCCAAATGAGAATTTAAGTGTACTGGGAACCAATTATATGGCCCAATACCAATTGAGTTTATTGCGCGAATTTAAAGGTGCCGATATGTGGGGATTGGGACTGCATTACACCCAATGGGTGGGCAATGGAGAGTGGAGAAAGCGCGATTTTATAGACGTTTGGCAGTACGATACCACTACGGTGGCGATCAATATTCCAGGATTGCCCACTCAGTTTATTACGCGTTTGGATTCTCAATTGCGGTCGGAATACAGCGTGAGCACCGGTCAGATAAAGTATAATATTGATAAAATATCGGTTCCTATTAGTTTCCGCGGATTCACGCGATTCTTGAAAACCGATTTCCGTTATGCCGCTCAAATGTCGCCCGGAATTACCCGTATTACAAAAGGATCTTATTTTACCCCTACCGATTTTATGCCTATCGAAAGAACCCAACGATTTAGTTTTGGAGCCAAAGTGGGCATGGGACCAATCATACCTGTGGGTAATGGGGTAAGTATCGTGATAGAGCCTTCTCTGATGTATGAGAGTTTTTTGCACAACGACAAAGGATTGCAGGGAAATATATTCGGCGGATTGGGCATCTCCATGATGTGGCGTCTGAAGTAGGTTACAATTTGTTATCTTGACTTTTTGAATTGAATAGATTTAATGTGTTCTACCATTACCCTACTATTTTAATGATGAGGGTTAATAATTTGTCACACGTAGAAAATTCTCGAGCCGATTTGGATGGCTATGATGTTATCTTTGTATAAATTAATTACTAAACATTCTGTAATGAATAAAAAACTCACGCATGCGATACTAATTGGA
>CBFHXF010000093.1:0-4423 GCA_965659745.1 Bacteroidia bacterium | reverse complement strand
TCGACCTCAAAAACTTTCAAAAAAGCCGAATCCAACCCCCTCACCACCCCTACTACCTGCTGGTCTCCGTACTTAATAATGGCTTTATCTTCCAGCGCTAACGTATATGCCGCTATGCCCTTGTTATTCCCTAAATATTGTAGTAACTCCTTTTTCGGTTCAAAAACTTTTCCTTCTAACGGAACAATTTTCAGGTCTGGAGAACTGCGTTGATAATCGCCAAAAATGCTTTCCTCGAAGCCATTCAACGCGCTTAAAAGTATAATCAAAGCCAAGGAACCTATGGAATATCCCGCCATAGAAATGCCCGTAATGATATTAATAGCCGATGGATTTTTCCTCGAAAAAAAATATTTACGCGCTATGAACGCCGATACGTTCACTCTTGGTTATTTGAAGATTCGTCGGTGGGATTTTCAGAATTGATCTTCTTAAACAACTCATCCATTTTCTCTACATAATCCAAAGTATCGTCTTCGTAAAAACGAATTTCCGGTATCTTTCGGAAGTTATGTCGAATGCGCTGCGCCAAGGCTTTCCGAATTTCTTTGTTTTGACCGTTTATATGATCTAGAACCGCGGTCCTATTCGCATTGTTATAAAGAGAAAGATACACGTTCACATAACCCAAATCGGGCGTGATCGTTACTTTCGCTATCGTTACAAAGGCACCTGCCATCCATTCTCCGCGATGTTGTTGCATCAATTCTCCCAAATCTTTTTGTATTTGACGTGCAACTTTTTCTTGTCTTAGTCCCATTTTATTATATTTATTTTATTCCTTTTTAAGGGATCTATTAATTTAATATTTACAATTCTTTTCTCATTCGAGCCACCGGAATATTCAATTGCTCCCGGTATTTAGCCACCGTTCTGCGGGCAATTGGATATCCTTTCTCATTCAATAAAGCGGCCAAAGCATCATCGGTTAACGGCTTTGATTTGTTTTCCCCCTGAATGGCTTCTTCTAAGATCTTTTTTATTTCTCTATTGGAAACCTCTTCTCCGCTGTCATTAGAAATTCCCTCAGAAAAGAAAAACTTAAGAGGAAATATCCCAAAATCGGTGTCGACATATTTAGAGTTTGCCACCCTAGAAATCGTACTTACATCCATTTCTACCACCTCCGCTATATCTTTCAAAATCATAGGCTTAAGGTTGGTTTCATCGCCTTCATAAAAGAATTCCTTTTGTCTATCTACGATCGCCTGCATGGTTCTCATGAGCGTATTTTGACGTTGCTTAACCGAATCGATAAACCATTTAGCCCCGTCAACTTTTTGCTTGATATACTGCACGGCATCTCGCAATTCCTTTTCTTTGGTCTGCGATTTTTCGTATGTCTGTAGTGTTTCGGTATAGGCCCTGCTCAATTTTAACTCAGGGGCATTCCTTCCGTTCAAGGAAACGAGGAGTATTCCTTCCTCTTCTTTTACGGTAAAATCAGGGACAATATATTGTGTTTTTATGCTAGAAGAACCGGAAGATTCACCAGGTTTTGGATTTAATTTAATAATTTCCGCTATGGCATCTTTTAATTGATCGTCGGTTATTTTTAATGTCTTAATTATTTTATCATAGTGCTTTTTAGAAAATGCCTCCATTTGTTCGTTGAGGATTTTCTCTGCCAACGTAATAGCATCATTATCGCCGTAGTCCTTTTTATAAAGCTGCAGCAACAAGCACTCTTGTAGATCTCGCGCCGCAATTCCTGGCGGGTCGAAATTCTGAATTTTAATGAGAACTTTTTCCAACTCGTCTTCCGTAGTCATCAAATTCTCATTGAATGCCAAATCGTTCACGATGCTTCGTAATTCTCTCCTCAAATAACCGTCTTCTTCGATGGAATTGATCAAATGAAACGCCAATTGCAATTCTCTTTCTCGGTGGAAGCTAGCGCGGGCTTGTTCTAATAAGTATTCTTGAAATGAGGATTCCGAACGAATGGGCAATTCGTTTCTTTCTTCTCCTGTATAATCTTCTCCCATGCGGAAAGAGCCAAATTCATCGTCTCCACCGCTGGCCCGTAAGATTTCGTCTACATCAAAATTGGAATCTTTTCCGAACTCATCAAAATCAGTGTCACCACCGGCATTGGACTCGGCAAACTCTTGGTCATTTTGACCTTTTTCTAAAGCGGGGTTGTCCAATAATTCTTCCGTTAACCTAGATTCAAAATCTAAAGTATTCATTTGCAACAGCTTGATAAACTGTATCTGCTGCGGCGAAAGTTTCTGTTGAAGTGCCTGTATTTGCGCTTGAGAAAGAGCCATAAATCCGTATCAAATTTACTGCTTTTTCTTGTAACCGAAGTACATTACATAGGAAAGGCGTAAAAGCACCAGGCCGGTTTTTATTCAATTGTAGTTTCAGACGTTCGGGAAATTCCCCCGAGATAAAGAAGTTGGAGCCTATTTAAATTACGGTTCGAAATCAATAGTGGTTTCAATCGTTTGGAAATTTCCCACGAGATAAAGAAGTTGGAGCCTATATAAATTACGGTTCGGTTTCAATTGCGGTTAGCGCCGTTCATAAATTTCCCCCGAAAAATAAATGACGGTACCGTTTTTACATCTCCGCTTTCAAACGTTCGGCATTTTCTGCCACCATCAGGGCATTGATAATTCCTTCTATGTCGCCATTCATAATATTGGGCAAATCGTACAGGGTAAGTCCGATTCTGTGGTCGGTAACGCGACTTTGGGGATAGTTGTAGGTGCGGATTTTAGCGCTTCTATCGCCGGTCGAAACCAAGGTTTTTCTTTTAGCGGCGATAGCGGCATTGTGTTTTTCCAATTCTATTTCATAGAGTTTGGTGCGCAACATTTTCATGGCTTTTTCGCGGTTTTTCAACTGCGTGCGTTCGGTTTGACAGATTACAACCATACCGGTTGGTAAATGCGTAAGCATTACTTTGGTTTCTACCTTGTTTACATTTTGTCCGCCGGCACCACCACTTCGAGAGGTTTCCATTTTTACATCGGCTTCTCGGAAATTGATATCTACTTCTTCGGCTTCTGGCATTACCGCCACCGTTACGGCCGACGTGTGTATTCTGCCCTGACTTTCGGTAGCTGGAACGCGTTGTACCCGGTGCACGCCGCTTTCATACTTCATTATGCCATAGGCGCCCGGTTGTTCTATGGAGAAGCTCACTCTAGAATATCCACCACTGGTGCCTTCCATGTCTTCTATCAAGTCGGTTTTCCATTCTTTGCGATCGCAGAATTTCAAGTACATTCTGTATAGATCACCTGCGAAAATACCCGCTTCATCCCCTCCTGCTCCCGCTCTAATCTCTACCACACATGTTTTTTCGTCTTCTGGATCTTTGGGAAGCAAAAGAATTCGGATTTCTTCTTCTAGTATGGGAAGGCGTTCTTCTAATATATCCAGTTCTTCCTTTGCCATGTCGCGCATTTCTTTATCCTTTTCATTTTTGAGGATATCGCGCGCTTCATTCATTCCATCTACTAATTTTTTATACTCAAAATAGGCTTGTACTACTTCTTCTAAATCGCGGTACTCTTTATTAAGCTTGGTAAAGCGCTTCATATCGGAAGACACTTCAGGACTACTCAACAGCAATTCTATTTCTTTAAAATGTTCGTAAACAGCTTCTAATTTATCTAACATGGTACGGATTTACAAAAGTACGCAATTTTAGGGTGTCTGTCGGCAGTGCATTACAGAATCACTACCCTAAAACAACAGCAAGGACATCGAGTGATTTCGGAGCGCATCTCGGTACTATTTGGCTCCTTCGTCACCAAATCACTTTTATGCCGAGTGACGCGTAGCGTTGTACCGAGGTGCGATGACCCTGTGCACACCATAATGAATTCAATCTACACAAAGTGCAAGGACATCGAGTGATTTCGTCGCGTAGCGAAGAAATTGTACCGAGATGGGTACTACATCAAACCAGAATGCCCTGTGCACACCAGGTGGATACCCAATCAAACCAGATACTCCATCACCCGAACACCACTCTCATCCACCTCCAAATACCGTCTCCCCTTAAACCACTCCCCTAAATTAATATACCTCGACTTTTTATTGCAAAGCTCTATATCCAACGCCAAATGCCGATGGCCGAAAATAAAATAATCTATATGTGTTTTCTCAAGTGTTTCTTCGCAATAACCTATCAAAAACTCTTTATCATACCCCTTAAACGCTCGCTCCTCAGGTTTTTCCGATGCCCTACTCTTTCTACTAAAATAAGATGCTAAAGAAAAACCAATATCCGGATGCAACCATTTGAAAAACCACTGGGCACCTTTATTAATGAATATCTTCTTCAAAAATTTATACTTGCGATCGCCCGGACCCAGTCCATCGCCATGATGTACATGATACCTAAAATTTCCTACCGAAAACGTTTTCGGGTCCCTAACTATATCTATTCCTAATTCCTCTG
>CBFHXF010000092.1:0-4526 GCA_965659745.1 Bacteroidia bacterium | reverse complement strand
GAACAAGGACTCTACGGCGTGTACAAAACGGACAGTTCCACATGGAAAATCATCCGAAATTTCAACCGATAACCGCTTTAATAGCCCGTATTTCCTCCGCAATACTTTCCCACAAAGGGCCTGAAGCCACTCCCGAATCCTGAATCAACCGCTTGGCCGTGGTATGCACCCCTTCCAATCCGGCAATAGGATTAAAAGCTGCTGCATTTTCTCTATTAATACCCGCACCTGCCAAGATTTGAATCCGTCCTTTTGAAGCCGCCACCAGCGACTCAATAATCCCTATGCCCTCTAAGGCCGCAGCCGCACCACCAGAAGTCAATACCCGTTCGATACCCAATTCTATAAGCGCTTCCAACGCTGTGAATGGGCTTCCCAAGAGATCAAAAGCCCGGTGAAATGTAGCCGGCTTGCCCCAATACGAAAGCAGCATTTCGCAAAGCGCCGTATCGATTTCGCCTTTGGCCGTTAACGCACCCATTACAATGCCTTGCACCCCCGCCTCATGCGCCGATTCTATATCCCATTTAAGGCTTTCAAGCTCATGATTCGTATAACAAAAATGTCCGCCGCGCGGACGTATCATCGCATAAACCGGCAGCCCGAAAGACACCGCCGCCTTCATCATTCCGAACGAGGGCGTTACCCCGCCTTCATGAATATTCGAAAATAATTCGATGCGATCCGCCCCATTCGCCGCTGCTATAGCCACCGAATTAATATTATTACATGCAATCTCGAGTATCATTTTTACAATAAACTAATAGATTTCCGCATTTCATGAAAGGTATCGGACCGACTTACCGTGTAATCGAAACCCGGTTTCAACGAATACGCCCCGTACTCGCCCTTTTTATTAATCGCAATGAACCCAATCTGAATCTTATCCGTACTATTCGGTGTCATCGCCAATAATCGCTCGCAAGCCTTCTTGCACGCTTCTGTCGGATGCAATCCCAAACGCATGTATTCCACTACCAAAAAACTGCCGCTGCACCGTATCACCTCTTCCCCATTACCCGTAGACGTAGCCGCCCCCACACTATTATCTACATACAAACCCGCCCCAATAATCGGCGAATCACCCACCCGTCCCCTCATTTTAAACGCCATCCCACTCGTGGTACAGGCACCGCTTAAATTTCCCTGCGCATCCAGAGCAATAATACCAATGGTATCGTGATTGTGTTCTCCCGACTCCAACGTATCCGGAACCGGCGTTACCTTGTGCTTGTTTTGTTCAATATTTATCTCGGGGGAATATTCCGAACGGCGCAGCCAATTGGCATAGGCTTTGTCGGCATGTGCGGATCGTTTTTTCTCTTCTATTGGGAAGCCCTGACTCAAGGCAAACTGCCTTGCCCCTTCACCGGCCAATAATACATGAGGCGTTTTTTCCATAACCGCACGGGCCACACTAATTGGGTGTTTGATATCTTCCAAAAATGCCACCGCGCCGCATTGTCCCAAATGATTCATAATGCTGGCATCGAGCGTAACAAAACCATCTCTGTCTGGATTGGCCCCCAAGCCCACACAACAGTTTTCCCAGTCGCTTTCCATGGATTTGGCCGCTGCCTCTACGGCATCTATTGCCATTCCATTATTATTTAAAATTTCCCAAGCAAATGGATTGGCAATTTGTCCTTGATTATGCCAAGTACTCAATACCAAAGGTCCCTTATTTTTGGGTTTAAAATCCAAAGGGTTACCCATGGCGGAAAGAGGGAATATACTGGCTCCTCCTAATAATCGCAACAGTTCTCTTCGTTTCATTTTCTGTAATTCCAGTTATTTTGTTCAAAAATTTCGAAATGCGACTGCAATCGCCTCTCAAAATCCGTAAAATCTGATGCCGTGCCCCACAATACTTCGCTCAATGCACAAATACGAGGCAGCAACATATACTCCACATGGGCTTCTGTAGCCATATACTCCGTCCACATATTGGCTTGCGCGCCTAAAATAAAATGCTGTTTATCCCGTGACAATCCTTCTGGAATCGGTTTGTAATTATATACCTTTTCCAAGGAGGTAAATCCACCTATAGCCAATGGCTCTAATCCACTGGTATCTTGGTAATGATCGAAATAACAGTGTGAGCCTGGGGTCATCACCACAAAATGACCCATAGTGGCCGCAGCAATTCCCCCTTCCGTACCGCGCCAACTCATAACCATTGCATTCTTCGCCAAACCACCTTCTAAAATTTCATCCCAACCTATAAGGGTTCTTCCCTTGGACGTTACAAATGAATCAATTCTTTGAATAAAATAAGACTGGAGTTCATGCGCATCCTTCAGTCGGTGATCATCGAGTATTTTCTGACATTCCCTACAGGCATTCCAACGGGTTTTAGGCACTTCATCGCCTCCGATATGTATCACTTTAGAGGGAAATAAAGCAATCACTTCATCCAACACATCGAAAAGAAACTGGAAAGTAGATTCGCGGTTGCAATACACATCCTCAAAAACACCCCATGTAGTGGGAACCGATAATTTTTGACCGGTACAGCTAAGTTCGGGATACGCTGCAAGTGCAGCCCTGGCATGGCCTGGCATTTCAATTTCTGGAATAATTTCAATATTTCTCAAGCGAGCATATTCTATCACATCGCGAATTTCCTCTTGTGTGTAAAATCCAGAATGCTCCTTTCCATCGCCTATGTATGGATCAAAATTCTTTGCCGTCATGGTTTCCGCCCGAACCCCTCCAATTTGTGTTAATCGCGGATATTTCTTGATTTCAATGCGCCAACCTTGGTCGTCGGTAAGATGCCAATGGAAACGATTGATTTTATACCAACTTAAAATATCGATGTACTTTTTAACAAAAGAAACTGGGAAAAAGTGTCGAGAAACATCCAAATGCATGCCGCGCCAATTGAACTTCGGCCGGTGCCGGTCTTTAATTTTCAATTCTACGGGCAAGAAAAAACCATCAGACGACTGATTCGCACTGAGCAATTGCGAAAGCGTCACCACGGCATGAAACAATCCCCCATAATTAGAAACCCTTACCCGTAACCTACCCTCTCGCATCTCCATATCATATCCTTCTTCGTCAAACTTAACCAGCACCACATCCAGGTATAGCGTGTGTTTCGCAGGATTGATTTTTTCTTTTCGGGGGAAATTTTTCTTCCTTGGATTCAGCAATGACGCTATGATAGGAACGGCTTGGGCAGGAATCAACGTCGTATTATGTTGTACTACAATGGTATCAAACGTACGAAGCGCACCTGCTGCAAAAAACTGTTGTGGGGCTGGAATTAGATTATTTTCAAAGGTATTTTGACCCATAAGGGCAGAAATCGGTCCCAAAATCAATAAAAAGCACCCTTTTCGAACAAACGATGAAAGTTTCACCTGTGCAAGAAACGAATTTTAAGTGGCAAATGAGCGAAACCTGTTAAAAGTACCCAAATGGATACAATGCGTAGTTACCCCGAATTAATTTTTCGTATTTCTTCTTGAGCGCTTTGTTTTCAACAGGACACAAAACGTACATATACCCATAAACAACATATAGCGCCGTAGTAGGTATGGTTTTATAGTCTAGCTCTGCATCTATTGTATTTAGAATTTTATCTATTTCTGGATCTAAATTTGCTCCGAAAATATCAAAATAATTTTCCTCTGTAAGAATTCCATCATTCAATAATTTTAGCTTTACGCCCATTTTGATGGCATCGTTTTGGGGTAGTTTTTTATAAAAATCACGAACCTCTTCTTCGCTTCCGAACCATTTACTTTGAATCAGTTCTGAATAATGTAGGTAAGACCAAAAATGTTTGGGATTAGACGCGATGGCCTGGTCGAAGTGCGCCTTGGCGGTATCACCATAACCCAAGCTCATATAAGCTCGAATAAGTCGACTATGCGCTTCAACGGAAAGTTTGGTGTCATTGAGGGCAACCTCAATACATGGACATGCCAATTTTAGGTGATCAATAAATTGTTGTAATTGTTTTTCTGTCAAATCCGAAGCAGCGGAATGTCCTCTTTTTTTCCAAGCTTCATGTAAGTGCCAAATACCGTGAAGAAGCTCAAAAACAGGGGCTTGATTGCTTTTATTTTTGATTTTTAGGATTTGTTTTTCGGTACTCGTTAGGCTGAGGTGATCTAAGGCAAGGGTAAGGTCTTCGGGGGATAGGTCTTTTAAAACATCCTCAAGTTCTTGAAAGGCTGATTTGTTTAAGAGTACAGTCAATTTCTCGATGTCTTTCCTATTAAAGGCATAACTACGTGCAGGTTTTCGAATTTCCCTGATAAATTTTCTAATCCCAAAAAAGGTGGCGACTACCGGCAATAACATCAAAACAACGGCAAGCAAGTTATATAACATAATAGTTTAGTATGATTCGTATTGATTACAGGTCCTGAAGAATGCCCCTAGAGGGCTGTTTTTTGTGTCCAAAATTACTCCAAAACGTTGAGAATACCACTGAACTGACGCGTGTATACTTGGTTGTAATTGGGCCAACCACCGAGGGGCCACTGTTAAGTTCATAAAAGATAAAA
>CBFHXF010000091.1:0-5100 GCA_965659745.1 Bacteroidia bacterium | reverse complement strand
TGTGCCGGGTTAATATGGAAAGCATTGGGATTTTCGGCATCGGGACCAAATCCTAATGCCAAAGAAATAGGATTATCCAAATGGGCAAAAAAACGCCGATTGTTATGAGATATGTGCAGCTTCACGGTCCTCAAATTTCTACAAAAACCCCGAATATAAAAAACGCCATTTCCCCCACGAGCTCAGCGAGTCCCCTACGAACAACGTGAGTATCCCACGACCGAAGCGAGTATCCCTACGAACAACGTGAGATAAAACTGAAACCTCCACGAGCGAAGCGAGTCCCACACGAACAAAGTGAGTATCCCACGACCGAAGGGAGTATCCCGCGAGCGCAGCGAGTATCCCGCGAACGAAGTGAGTATCAAAGAGCCTTATTCAACAACTTCATATAATCCTTATGCGGAATCTCATACGCCCCAAACTGCTCAATATGCGGATTCAAATACTGCGTATCGAGCAATTGGAAATCGTGATCCCGCAAAAATTCCACCAAATACACCAAGCAAATTTTGCTCGCATCAGTAACGGTGTGAAACATGCTTTCCCCAAAGAAGGCCTTGCCAATGCTCACCCCGTATAAGCCGCCCACCAATTCACCATTTTGATAAGCTTCAAAACTGTGCGCATATCCGTGTTCGTGCAAACCTAAATAGGCATCTACTATTTCTTCAGAAATCCAGGTATCGTCGGAACGCAGTTCTTGACATTTGCGGATTACGGTTTCGAAATTTCTGTTTATATATACTGAAAAGGTTTTCTTACGATACAGTCGCCTTAAATTTTTCGACACATGAAAGCGTTCATCTAGCGGGATAATGCCTCTCATTAAGGGCGTATGCCAATAAATTTGGTTGTCTTCTTCCGGGTCGGCCATCGGAAAAGAACCAGAAGTATATGCTTGTAAGAGTAGCTGTGGCGACAATAACACAGGTGCAAATGTAGGTGAACTGCAAAAAAACATGTTTTTTTGCGTTTAAATGGGCTCACCAAAAAACAAATTGGCAAAATTTGCCGAGTTTGACGCTTTTGAGAATACCTTCGATTATTCTCACGATACCAAAGGGAAATGGTCTGAAATATTCGGAAACAACCACCCCATAGTGGTAGAATTTGCTTGCGGCAAGGGTGAGTACAGCATCGGACTGGCCAAATTGAATCCGCATATCAATTATATCGGCGTAGATATTAAAGGCAATCGCTTGTGGAAAGGGGCTAAAGTGGCGCTAGAAGCAGGACTTCACAACGTGCGATTTTTGCGCATCCAAATAGACAATGCCGCGCAATATTTCGCCCCGGGCGAAGTGCATGAAGCCTGGATTACCTTTCCCGATCCGCAGCCTCAAAAAAGATACAAACGCCTTTGTAGCGGAAAATTCCTCAATATTTACCGGGAAATCATGTCGCCAAATTGCCTATTGAATATCAAAACCGACAGCGATTTATTTTACGAAACGGCTTTGGAGCAAGCGGTGCTGGATGGTTTGACCGTTGAAGCCAATATCAACGATGTGTATGCATTAGATCCCCTGCCTGAATTTTTGAACATCCAAACATTTTACGAACATATTTGGCTGAAAGAGGGCAAAAAAATAAAATACCTACGTTTGGTTTTAGGGGCAGAGAAAAGCGATGAGTCTAAACGGATTTCACTTGAAGAAGGTACGCCTCTTCCGCCTTTGACAGAAACTGCATAGCTTGATTTCGTCGTACAGAGACTTTGTATTGCACGTTTTCTAAGTATTCGCGCGCTAAAACCCGATGATCGTAGGGTTTCAGCAATTGGTGGATGAGTTGTTCGTGTTCGAAATTTGCGATAATTTCAAAAATATCTTCTTGAATTTTTTGCGTTTTTTCCGAAATTAATAAAACACTCTTTGCGGCATCGCCGTAGGCTTGAATGAGTCCGGGTATCCCTAACATCGTTCCTCCGAAATAACGAACTACCACCACCAAAACGTTGGTCACATCTGCGCTTATAATGGCTCTTAAAATAGGTCGTCCCGCACTATTGGAAGGCTCACCATCGTCGTTGGCGCGTTGCGCCTCTTGTCCTTGTCCGATCACATAGGCATAGCAATGGTGGGTAGCATCGGGATACTTTGACTTAAGGATCTGCAACTTTTCCTTGACTTCAGACTCACTGAACACCTTAAAACTGTAGGCCAAAAAACGAGACCCTCTTTCTCTAAGAGACGTTTCTGACTCTTGAACGATTTCATTGTAGGTATCTGAAAATAGCGAACTCAACTCAACAAAAATATGGCCAAAAGGGCTAATGCCAAGCCCAAAATACTTCTTTTTGAGAACCGCTCGCCCAAAATGAGGCTTACAACAAAGGTTAACAATACCACTGATACATTGTTAAGGGTGAAAAACACGGCTGTTTTTGATTTAAAAGCATCTAAGGCGTTATAAATGGCAAAAATCGAAAAGAGGTTAATAACACCGAGGAAGCTTCCCCAGAGAAAGGAATGGCGATTCCATAACGTTTTGAATTGGTCGGTTATGGCAATATAAATCAGGCCCGTGAAGGCGGCTCCCGTGAAAGTGAGCACGGCAAATTGAAGGTTGTTCCAGTTGGTATATTCGGCATGTTTCACCGCATTCATGCCCGTATCTACCAGTCCGCTTCCTATGAAAACCCAAATCAATGAGCGATCGAGCGACTTCCCTGATTGGGGCTGGTAGCTAATCAAAAAAACAGCCAACAAAGCCATGAGGATGCCCATAAATCCGAAGGGAGTTATGTGCTCCGCAAATAAAAACAAGGCCAGAACTACCGGAATGCTCACACTCATTTTTGAGGCCACAGCGCTTAATGCCGCACCCGATTTGGCCGTTGCCATACCCATTAACAGGAAGGTTATCATGAATAAAACCCCTAATGAAATGATAGGAAAAAATCCAGGCTGGGATATGGCTTGAACGGTAAATATTGGACTTGGAATTAATAAAATCGTGCCTACCCAAACGCAGGTGATGTAGTTCCAAACGATGGCGGGAGCTAGGTTTACCTTTTTCTTGGCGATCCATTTAAAGATGAGAAAAATAAAGACTGAGAGTCCGGCACTGAACGCCAATGCCAGCCATTGATTAAGGTGTAGGTTCATAAATATTCAATACAGAATGTTCAAAATCAACCTTGCGATTTATTTTAAAATCAGTGATTATCGGGGCTTCGACTCCTCTTTCCCAGGCAATTTCACGATGCTGAAATTGGTGTATTTCATCGACACAATCGGAATTCAAAAAATATTTCAAGGTTTGGGCTCCGCCTTCTACCAAAACCGAATTTATGTGCTTTTCATAAAAGAAATTCAATACCAATTGGGGGTCGGTTTTGATTCCAGGTAAGGCAAATGTCTGTAAATTGCCTTTTTGTTGCGCCACCGAATCGGTGAGCACCCAGGTAATCATATCGCTATCAATAGCGCTTTGATAATTGCCCGAATATTCGGGATCTAATACCACCCGGATGGGTTGAGGTCCGCCGTGAATCCGGTCGTTTAATTGAGGTTTATCTACTTCCCACGTGCCCACTCCTACAATCACGGCCGATACTTCTTGACGCAGGGCATGGGTATGCGTACGGGTATCTTCGCCGCTAATAAAAGCTTCTCTTTTGGGTAAAGGAGCTATGAATCCATTTTTAGTTTCTGCCCATTTGGCAATGATAAAAGGCCGTTTTTTCTGGTGGAAGCACACAAAAAAGCGGTTAAGCGCTAACGCTTCTTTTTCGCAAACTCCTTCCACGACCTCTATGCCGGCATCCTTTAAAATCTGAATGCCTTTTCCTGCAACCAGTGGATTGGGGTCGCGCATGGCCACCACCACCCGAGGTATTTTTGATTCTACAATCAGGTTAGCACAAGGCGGCGTTTTGCCATAGTGTGCACAGGGTTCTAAACTTACATACAGCGTAGCTTGTTGCAATAAATGCAAATCTTTTAAGGCAAAAATGGCATTAGGCTCGGCATGTGGTTGTCCGAATGCCTCATGAAACCCTTCCGATACCACAACATCGTTATGTACTAAAAGTGCCCCCACCATCGGATTGGGATTCACCCAACCTCTTCCCTTTTGGGCCAATTGGATACAACGCATCATGTAATCGACGTGTTTCATTACAGCTTACAAAAATAACCTTAATTTTGCGGTATGACTCCATCTAACAAAACCAGCCGTACTAAAAAGTTGAGTATTACGGCTGCGTTTCGCGACTTTTTTCAGAGCCAACAAGCATCGGGTATTATTTTGGTTGCGGTTACTGCAGCATCATTATTTATTTCAAACAGTATTTGGGGCAATGAATACCGGGCATTTTGGGATATCCACTTTGGAACCGAAGCGTATCATTTGCATTTGAACCACAGCATTACCGATTGGATTAACGATGCGTTAATGGCTATTTTCTTTCTTCTTGTGGGAATTGAGATCAAACGCGAACTTTTAGACGGAGAATTGAGCGACCGAAAGCGGGCTATGTTGCCCTTATTCGGGGCTTTAGGTGGAATGGCGGTTCCCGCATTGATATTTTTCCTATTCAATATGTCTTCCCCTGAAACCCTCTCAGGTGTGGGAATTCCAACAGCTACCGATATTGCATTTGCCATTGCTATTTTAGGCCTTTTGGGCAATAGGGTTCCAGCGGCCCTTAAAGTATTTTTAACGGCCTTAGCCATTATTGATGACTTGGGTGCGATACTTCTAATTGCTATCTTTTACGGACAAGGTGTACATTGGGCATGGCTGGGAGCCTCGGCATTAATTGTGGTATTAATGTATGTGGTTGACAAAATAAATTGGGATTATGCTTGGTTGTATATCACCTTAGGAATTGCCCTATGGTTTACCATGATGCATTCGGGTATTCACGCCACGCTGTCTGGAGTTATTTTGGCCTTGATGCTCCCCCGTCAATCCAATAAAGAGAAAAAAATGTCGAATCAACTCGAACACGCCCTTTCCGGATATGTATCTTTTTTAATTCTACCCTTATTTGCAGCCGCCAATACGGCTATTAAAATCGACATGAACATGATGGATCACCTTGTAAATCCCCTTTCTTTGGGAATTTTCTTCGGTCTTTTTCTTGGG
>CBFHXF010000090.1:0-5278 GCA_965659745.1 Bacteroidia bacterium | reverse complement strand
AGCTCCAAAGCCCTTGCCCGTTTGTGTTTCCTGGTTTTAGACGCCCCTCCGCATCAAGAGAAAAAGAGCGAAATTGAGCGATTGACCCAAGAATACGCGGCCAAAGGAATCAAAATCATTCCCATTGTAGCCAGTGGCGTAGACAAACCCACCGAATTCTTGATGAAACGTATGGCGGCCATTACCGCGGGCGATTACATCTATATAACCGATCATTCTGGCGTAGGAAATTCCCATATCAAGCCTTCTGGGGTAAAAAGCGATGTGGATTTATTGAAAAATCAACTCGAAAAAATCATTCGCAAATACACCGAAAATAAAGATTGCGACAAAGACGCCCAACCCTATAATCCCGATCCCAATACCGTTATTTTTGGCGACGACCAGATCATCATCCAAAGCTTCCCCAATCCGGCTACCTCCTTTATCAATATCCATAGCAATACCACGATAAATAGTCTTGAAGTATATGCCTTGAACGGACAAGTTGTAAAACGAATCGAAAACATAGGGTCAGATCGCTATCGCCTCGACGTTCGCGCCATCGACAAAGGCATGTATGTTCTTAGAGTGAATACCCAAAATCAACAATATTCTGCCAAGATATTAATCTTGTCTTCCCAAGGAATTGACTAGGCTCAAGGGGCGCTGTGGCGATTTTCGCAAATGTTCGTTATGTAAATATTTGCGAAAATCGCTTCCCCCGAGACAGAGAGATTTAGAGTTATGCTCGGGGTGCCCTATTTTTGCAGCACTATGACAGCATTTCGTATTGAACACGATACCATGGGCGAAGTACAGGTACCCGCCGACGCCCTATGGGGAGCCCAAACTGAAAGAAGTAGAAACAATTTTAAAATTGGTCCCGAAGGCAGCATGCCTATCGAAATTATCCGTGCATTTGCGATCTTGAAAAAATGTGCGGCCAAAGCCAATAACCAACTCGGCGTTCTTTCGACCGAAAAATACGAATGGATTGCCGCCGCTGCCGATGAAATCATCGCCGGCAAACACGACAACCAATTTCCCTTAGTGATTTGGCAAACCGGTAGCGGTACCCAAAGCAATATGAACATGAATGAGGTGATTGCCAACCTTGCGCATGTAATGAACGGGGGAAGTTTAAGCGACGAAAACAAAATATTGCATCCCAACGACGATGTAAATAAAAGTCAGAGCAGTAACGATACCTTCCCAACGGCCATGAGTATCGCCGTTTTCAAGCAAGTGGTAGATTATACCCTACCCGGTTTGCAAGCCTTGAAAACCACGCTCAAGCACAAAGCCAGAGATTTTAAAGACATCGTTAAAATTGGCCGCACCCACTTCATGGATGCCACGCCTTTAACGTTAGGACAAGAATTCAGCGGGTATGTAACGCAATTAGATAATGGCATTGCGTCTATCAACCGCTCCCTTCCCGCCGCTGCCGAATTGGCATTGGGTGGAACCGCGGTAGGTACCGGCTTGAATACCCCAAAAGGCTATTCCGAATTGGTAGCAAAATTAATTGCAGAAGAAAGCGGACTTCCTTTAGTAACGGCTGAAAACAAATTCGAAGCCCTTGCGGCCCACGACGCGATGGTAGAATTACACGGTGCCTTGAAGCGCGCCGCCGTAAGTGCCTTTAAAATTGCCAACGACATCCGCATGCTCAGCTCCGGTCCCCGCAGCGGCATCGGTGAAATCATCATACCCGAAAACGAGCCCGGTTCTTCTATCATGCCCGGCAAGGTAAATCCAACCCAACCCGAAGCCCTTACCATGGTTTGCGCTCAAATTTTGGGTAACGATGTAGCCGTTTCTTTTGCCGGAACCCAAGGCCATTTCGAATTGAACGTGTTCAAGCCCGTTATTGCCGCTAACGTATTGCAAAGCGCGCGTTTATTAGGCCAAGCCTGCTTGAGCTTCAACGACAATTGTGCCATTGGCATCGAGCCCAATCACGAAAACATCAAGCGTTTGGTCGATCAAAGTTTGATGTTGGTTACGGCCTTGAATCCGCATATCGGTTACGAAAACGCCGCCAAAATTGCCAAAAAAGCCCATAAAGAAGGTACTACCCTTAAAGAAGCCGCTTTGGCATTGGAGTTACTCACCGAAGACCAATTCAACGAATGGGTACGTCCAGAAAACATGGTCGGCGACCCATCTGAATCCATTAAATAAATGAATCCCAATCCTTTATTAAAAGGTCCCTTGGGCGAAATCCCCATAACCCAACCGGTGGTTATGGGGATTTTGAATATTACGCCCGACTCTTTTTTCGGGGGAAGCCGCTTCACGGCGTTAACCGATATTTTAAAAACGGCCGAGAACATGCTCGCCGATGGGGCTTTGATTTTAGATATCGGCGGACAAAGCTCCAGGCCGGGTTCTGAAAGAATCGGTCCCGAGGAAGAATGGCAGCGGGTATTTCCCGCCCTTGAAGCCATTAAAAAGGAATTTCCTAAGGCCTGGGTGAGCATCGATACCTACCACGCCGCAGTGGCTCAAAAAGCCATTGAGCGGGGGGCCGACATTATCAATGACATTTCATTTGGTGAAGACGATAAAGCCATGTTTGATGTGGTATCGAATCAGAACATCACCTATATAGGCATGCATAAAATTGGCAATCCCAAAACCATGCAAGACCATGCCGATTATGAAGATGTAACCGAAACCGTGAGCCACTATCTGAAAAACCGGATTTTAGTTGCAAAAAATGCAGGCATTCAGTCGGTTTGGGTAGATCCGGGCTTCGGATTTGCGAAAACCGCAAAACAAAATTTCGAATTATTGCGCAATCTCGATCGCATTTCCCAAGAATTTCCCAATCTATTGGTGGGCATTTCCAGAAAAAGCATGATTTACAAAACCTTGAATATAGCGGCAGAAGACGCCCTCAATGGTACCAGCTTTTTACACGCGGAAGTGCTCCGAAACGGGGCGAAGATTCTTCGCGTTCACGACGTTAAGCCTGCGGTAGAATGCATCCAATTGTGGCAACATTTAAATGCCGATAAAGGCTAATTATCAACCAATTTTGGTGCTTTTTAACTACTTTTGCACCCATGTCTAAGATTATAGCTCCTTCTATCCTTTCGGCCGATTTTGCCCATTTAGGCCGCGACATTGAAATGATCAACCAATCCGATGCCGCTTGGTTCCACGTAGACGTGATGGACGGGGTGTTCGTTCCCAATATTTCCTTCGGTTTTCCGGTAATGAAATCCTTGAAACAACATGCCCAAAAAACCTTAGACGTGCATTTAATGATCGTTCAACCCGAACGCTATATTCAAGAATTTGCCGATGCCGGTGCCGATGTATTAACCGTGCATTTAGAGGCCAGCACCCATTTACACCGCACCCTGCAACAAATCAAAGCCGCGGGCATGAAAGCCGGCGTGGCACTGAATCCGCATACTTCCATATATGCGTTAATGGACGTGCTTGAAGACATTGACTTGGTGTGTTTAATGAGTGTGAATCCGGGTTTTGGCGGACAAAAATTCATTCCCCAAACCTTGAAAAAAACGGAAACCTTGAAAAACGAAATCACCCTTTTGGGATGCACCACCTTAATAGAAATCGACGGGGGTGTTTCCTTACAAAACGCAGGCGATTTATTCCACGCGGGCGCCGATGTGCTCGTGGCTGGAAATACCGTTTTCTCATCTGAGAATCCCACCCAAACCATTACGGATTTATTGAATTGCTCAAAATAAACCTGCATACGGCTCGTTATACATGCGTGAGTCGTTGGTTCATCGCCTTAATTGGCTTGCTCTTTTTTCAGTCGGCCCAGGCCCAAAACGAATACCGCGCTTTTGTAGACGGACATCCTGGAACCTTTGGTCCGATTGAAATTCGCGATGCCTCTGGCAAGGTGCTCACCTACACGGGTAAAAATTCCGAATTCGAAATACGACTGCCCTACCCTTCTTTTTTGATTTTTGGTTATATCCAGAACGAAAAGGTGTTCGGGCATTATGCCGATTTACGAGAAGGCATTGATACCATTGTATACGGATTGGGTTTAGACCTTATTGGAACCGTAGAAATTTCTGCCGGTTCCGACAATGCCTTCATGGAGGAAATACGTCCGCGCGAGCTGGCCTTAAACGTAGGCGTTGGTTCCAATATTGAAAACATCATCAAAACATTAGGCGGCGTTAGCAGCAATAACGAACTTTCATCGCAATTCAGCGTTAGAGGCGGCAATTTTGATGAGAACCTGATTTACGTAAACGATATTGAAATTTACCGGCCGCAGTTGATACAAAACGGACAGCAAGAAGGATTGAGTTTCATCAATCCGGCCATGGTCGATCGCATCAAATTCAGCGCCGGCGGATTTGCAGCGCAATACGGCGATAAAATGAGTTCGGTATTAGATGTGGCGTATGTAAGACCCGATTCTACCCGCATCCAAACCACCTTGGGCACCATGCTCAATTCGGCCAGCATCGAAGGTTCCCACAAAAAAGTATCTGGCATCATCAGTTTCCGCCATTTTACCAATAGTTTACTCACGAGCACCTTGAACACAGACGGTACGTACAGCATGAATTTTGCGGATATACAATCGTTTGTCACTTGGGAAATCAACCGACATTGGTCGCTGGATTTTCTCGGTAACTACGCCCGGAACGCCTTTCAACTACGTCCGGAAAGCCGCACCACAGAGTTTGGCACCATACAAGCGGCTTATCAGCTGAATGTGTTCATGGTCGGACAAGAAAATTTGAATTACGAGTATCAGTTGGGGGCCTTTACGTTGAACTACCGTCCGTCGTTATGGGCTAAATACAAATGGATTGGCAGTATTACTTCCATCAATGAAGAAGAATATTTCGACATTCAAGGGGCGTATAATTTGAGCGAATTGGACCGTGATTTGGGTTCTAGTAATCTGGGGAAGCCCGTTCGCACCTTGGGCTATGGATATTATTTAGACCACGGGCGCAATCGGATGCAATCTCGCATTTTGAATTTCTCTCATTTGGGAGAATTAGGCAAGAAAACATCGAGAACGCAAGTCAAATACGGCATCCGCTACAACCGCGAGATTGTGAACGACCGGTATTACGAGTGGTTGTATATGGACAGTGCCGATTACAATGTGGCGCCTTGGAGCAGCAGTATCGACAGCATTGTTTTAGACGATGTGGTTCGTGCCAATAACCAAATCAGCCGCAATCGCATCAGCAGTTATGTGCAGGCCAAGCAGATTTTAGACCGTCAAAAGAATTTTTGGATGGTGGCAGGCTTGCGTCAGAGTTGGGAAACC
>CBFHXF010000089.1:0-5297 GCA_965659745.1 Bacteroidia bacterium | reverse complement strand
AATATCCACCCGATGCCGCCACATTGCTAAAAGAGGCAATAACCGGCTTTTTCTTTTTGATTAATTCAATTTCGCGGGCTATCAAATCACTAGCGGCAGAGCTTCCTCCCGGACTATTAATGCGCAAAACAACCGCTTTAATATCATCATCTTCCCGAATTTTTCGTAGCATTTTGCTTACGTCATCTCCGGCAATTTGTCCTTCTGACTCGGATTTTCCAGGAATAATTTCACCCTCTAAATATACAACCGCAATTTTCTCTTCTACAAATTCGTAATCATCGCCGTTGCCCTCGTAATTTTTGCTTTCCACCCATTTGAAATCTTTATGTTTGGATTGCAAAAACGATTCGTATTCATCATAATACCCCAGTTTGTCTAATAAACCGGCCTTTAAACAATTGTTAATCAAATAGGAGTTGCCATATAAAGCAAAGGCTTCTAAAGAATCGCGATCGACGTTCCGATCGGCAGCAATTTGATCGAGCTGATTCTTGAAAAGACTTCCCAAGTAAGCTTCAATTTGCTCACGGTTATTATCTGATAATTTTTCTTGGGTATAGGGTTCTACCGCGCCTTTAAATTTGCCCACCTTGAAAACCTGTACATCAATGCCCAGTTTATCGAGCATGCCTTTATACATCACAATGCCACTGGAAAATCCATTGAATTCGGCCACTCCCTTGGGATTGGCAAAAACGGTATCACAAGTGCTGGCAATGTAAAATCCCTGCTCTGTAAAATTGTCGCTGTAGCACCAAACCGGCTTTCCCGAAGCTTGGAAGGTATCGATATACTGGCGGATTTCTTGCGCTTTCGCCAAACCGCCGCTGAACATCCCGGCATCCATGCTAATGGCTACAATACGGCTGTCGGAGGCGGCTTCCTTCAAAGTTGCGCGTAATTCCGTTAGCGATAAAGGCGTGTTGCCCGACAGAGCGCCTAAAAATCGAGAAATAGATTCGTCGGAACCTTTTTCCTCCATATCAATAGGAAGGGTAATTTTCAAAATCCCATTTGAAGGTATTTCCGGTTTTTCTTTAGAAAAATCAGCGCTGGCGAGGATGATTAAAACTACAACAAATAAACCAGCAAGACCTACCACAATGCCAATCAAAAAGGTAAGAAAGTATTTTAGAAACGTTTTCATTCCGCAGCAAAGGTAGTACCCGCACCTATATTTTAGGATTGGCTCTTCGTTTAACTTATTGAATACCCGATAAACGGATTGCAGTTGGCTGCTTGAATTTTACATGTTAGATTGCCATTTATTAAGTAGAACTTCAAAAATGGCACTACTTTTGTCTTAAATTATTTACATAAAATGAAACGAATTCTCTCTATACTCTTTGGCTGTTATGCCTTTTTTGCGGCCCCATTAACGGCTCAGCATGCAATGGGATTGGTCGTGGGCGACTTTAATAGTCCGTATTCCTACAGCTTAAACCCGGCCCTTTCTAGAACAAATCCGTCTAACCGCGCCTATATCAATTGGTGGGGTGCTTCGGTTTCCCTAGAAAATAACTTCATGAAATACAATGCCCCCTTCCGTTTGGGAGCTTGGGTAAACGAAACCTATCCTGCGCAATATGCCGATATTAACGGTTCGCTTGCCTTTCAACAAGGGTGGCTGCCGGTAGAATTGGTCGATAATTTCAAGATGAATTACCTATCGGAAGTGAACGGTCCCTCCTTTTTTATTCCCATCGATGAAATAGGGACTTTCGGATTTGGAGTTAAAGAAGTTTCCGGATTTTCGGTAAATGGGGTCAATGGTGATTTCGGGGGAATTTTGCGTTACGGCTTGCCCGAACTAGAAAAAAATGCCGGCAAAACAATCAATCAAAACGAATTTTCTATCAATACCGAAAAATACCAAGAATGGTTCATGAACTTCGCGGGTATTGCCCAATCCGACGGGGTAAATGTTTGGAAATGGGGTACCACCGCTAAATTACTAATCGGAATGGGAATGGCCCACTTAGGAAGCGATAACCTAAATTTTACCGTTGCAAATGACGCCAAATCGATAGATATTAATCAATTCAATGGCCGATTATACCGCAGTAGCTTCGGTTCGATGAATACCTTATCACGTCCGCTAGGAATGAGTTTCGACTTCATTGAAGGGGCTGGTATGGGTATTGATTTGGGCGTGGTTTATGAAAAAAGACCCAATGGGGCCAAGAAAGTAATTTCGACTAACTTTTGCGACCGTGAAAGCTTTCAGCAATACAATTGGAAGTTCGGGGCCAGCTTAACCGATATCGGTTTTATCAGTTATTGGGGTGATGGATCTCGTATTGTTTCGGCGGCAAATAGCACCTGGGTGGTGGATCCTAAAATCATGCAAAACACCCAAAATTCAGGCGATGACCGTTTGAGCGATTTAGACAACCGACTTTTTGCCGACTTAGGCGCCGAGGAAATTTACGATATTTTCAGCACCACGCCAATGGCATTGAATATTCAGTTCGATAAATATTTGGGTGGAAATATCCATATGGGGGCGTATTGGACACAAAACTTGAAACGCGCCAATTCTATCGGTTTGCGCCGCGCTTCCTACCTTAATATAACCCCGCGTTATCAAACCGAACAATTTGAATACGGTTTTCCGATCACCATTGCCAATGATTATACCGCCCTGCACATGGGTATGTACGGCCGTTTAGGTCCCGTAATCATCGGTACCGATAATATTGCCGGATTGGGGCAGTATATCAATAACGGACCTTTTTCTGGGGGAAGCTTTTACTTCGGCGTGCGTTCAAAAATTGGCGGTTGCGATAAGCGCACCAAGCGTTACTCTTATATCCAAAAGGAAACGTTTTACGATACCTTAATCCAACGCGATACCCAGCAAATCAAAATTGTAAAAGTAGAACGCGATACCATTATCGAAACCAAAAAGGAAACCACTACTATTAAGGATGAAACAAAGAATGAGTCGGCGATTGCGCTAGAAGCAGAAAAGAAGAAATGGCAGTTGCAGTTAGATGAAAAGGATAAAGAAATTATCACTTTAAAAGGGGAGGCCCAAAAAGCCCAAAAGGAGTGCACAGATAGATTGGCCATTTGGAAACAAGATGCCGAAAAATGCAAAAAAGCACAAAGCGATATCGAAGCCCAAATCAAAAAGAAAGAAGCCGAAATTGCACTTAAGGAAAAGGCCTGGAGCGACGAGCGTGCACGTTTAATCCGTTTGGCTTCTGAGAAAAATCCAGGATTGCCCAAAGTCGATACCATAAAAATCGATTGTGCTCCTGAAATCAACAAAGCAAAAGCCGAAATTGAATTGGCAAAAGCCGATCGCAACAAAGCCATTGTTGAGTTGGAAGAAGCCAAAAAGGCGGGCATTGCATTGGAAAAGAAATGCGACGAAGAGAAAAAGCGTTTGCAAGACTATCTCGATAAGTTACAAGCGGAGATCGCGCTTTTGAAGAAAGCCAAATCGGATATTGAAGCAGAAAATAAAATATTGAAAGACCAAGTTGACCGTCTTTCTGGGGAAGCCTTGAAACAACCTTGCGATGTGAAAATAGCGGAGTGCGAAACGAAGTTGGGTAATGAGATTCGCAAGAATGCCCAAATAACGGTCGAGCTAGAAAAAGAGAAAGCCAAATCGCGCAACGCACAAATCGCGGCCGAAGCGGCAGAAAACAAAGCCAAAGCAGCGGCTATTCAGGCCGCAGACGCCAACAACGAGGCACAAAAGTGGAAATCGGCCCACGATCAAATACAATTAGCAAAGAAAATTTGCGATGAAACCAACAAGAGCAAGGATGCCGAGATTGCCGCATTGAAGGCTCAAATGGCAGTGATTAAAGCAGAAAACGAGAATCTCAAGAAATCCGCCAATACCGATATGTCGAAAGCGCCGGTAGAAGATTGCACGCCTTACAAGACCAAAGCAGCGACATTAGAAGCAGAGTTGGCAGCGGTTAAGTCGCAATTGGCAGCCGCCATCAAGGCGCAAGAAGATTGCACGCCTTATAAGACAAAAGCGGCAGGATTAGAATCGGAATTGGCAGCGGTTAAAGCGCAATTATCAGCATCTCAGGCGCGTGTAACCGCTTTGGAAAGCGAAGTAGCCGATTTGAAGAAGAAAATCGGAGCAGCAATCGGTACTCAAGAAGATTGCACGCCTTACAAAACGAAGTTGGCTGGTTTAGAAGCAGAAATCGCCAAATTGAAGGCATCACAGGAAGATTGCGGTCCGTACAAGACAAAGATCACCGCTTTGGAGGCCGAGATTGCCAAATTAAAAGCGGCACAAATTACCTTGCAAGGGGAGAAGTCTAAGGTTGAAATCGCATTAGAGGAAGCCAAAAAGTCTTCAGTAGATGTGAAGACTTACACAGACGAAATTGCCAAATTGAAAGCACAAATTGCGGCTCTTGAAAAGGAGAAAGCGAGTGCGGGAGATTGCAGCGAATGCGACAAGGCTTTGGCCGATTCTAAGGCTGCATTAGCGGCGTCTGAAGCAAAAATTAAAGCCTTGGAAGCGGAGAAGTTAAAATGCGAATCTCAGGTAGAGGAACTGAAAAAACAAAATGGCGCTGCGATATCCTTGCAAGCCGACAATGATGCATTGAAGAAAAAATTAGCAGAGATAGAAGCGCGTGCATCAGAATTAGAACTTTTGCTAGCAGCTGGAGATAAATCTGCAGAGTTAACGGCTGAAATCAACCGCTTGAAAGAGGAAATCAAAAAGAAGGACAATCAGATCAATGGATGTAAATTGATTTCTGATAAGTGCACCAAGAAATTAGCAGACGTAGAAGCGCAATTAGCGGCCTCTGAAAAGGCGAAAGCATTGTGCAATACTGAGTATGAAGACTTGAAAAAGCAAATCATTACAATGGATGAAGACATGGGCAAATTGGGAGAAATCATCAAAACCAACAATGCCGAAATATCTAAATTGAATGCTGAAATGGGAACGCTGCGCACCCAGTTAAAAGAGTGTGAAACCAAATTGAGCGCAGCTACTGCACCCAAGGAAGGAACTCCGAATTAATAGAATTAAATTGCATACTTGAATAAAAGGCCATCTCATCGGATGGCCTTTTGTCAACCCCGTTACCTACCTTGTTTTATGAAAACGAAAATTTGCGAACTTTGTAAGGTCGAACATACAACCCTGTATCGGATTCAGATAGAAAAAGGTAAAACCTGGATTTTCGTATGCACCGATTGCTGTAACGTTCAAAAATCGAACCCGCACTACCGGTATGGCGGTACATGGAAGGGATCCCGACACTGATTGTATTTTTAGGGCTTTAGTCTGCCGC
>CBFHXF010000088.1:0-5519 GCA_965659745.1 Bacteroidia bacterium | reverse complement strand
CTTTCCAAGCGTCGCGCGGACAGTGCTGTGACATATCTAAGAACCAGATGGGATATTCCTGCAAATCGAATCATTGCCGTTGGTTACGGTGAACCTCAAAAAATAAATTCTTGCTCTTGTGAAGGCAACGATGCCACCGAATTTACCCCATTCGTGGAAGGTTTAACCAAAAAGATGCTGGTTGACTTAGACGACGAAGGCAATGTGGTTGAATCCTTATACACCGAATACGAACCCTACGAAATCACCTACATCGAAGGAAAACCTCACGTAAAATGTGAAGAATTCCAACATCGACAAAACCGCCGAACGACAGTCGATGTCGATGTGAATAACGTCAATCAACGATAGGCAATCGTACCATCTGACATAAGTTGGAAAATTCCTGAATGCAGGATTCCCTTATTTACATCTCTGAATTCAAAATAATACCATTGATGGTTAGAAGGTGAACAAAATATATGATCATCGAGATGGTTTAACAACCGGCCAGTTAAATCATAAATATTTAACTGAATATCAGAGTTGTTTATATCCTTATGTAATTCAAAATGAACACAGCCTTCTTTCGGAGTAATGGTAAACGTAGAAGTATGTAAAAACTTTACATCCGCATTCCAGTTTTCATTATTCCAGCGAAAACGAGAATACACCGGAAAATGATCGCTTACCACATTTCCGTAATTACTGATCCATTTATCTGCATATAAAACCGAACTTGAATCCTGAATCCAATTATTATTCAAACCAGGCGTACACGCAATATGATCAATCATATCCGAATAACTAACCGTAGAACGTTGCTTTGACAAACTCAAGGGATAAGTAGTAACTGCATAGTTGGTATCTTTTATCCAATTCAAATATGGGGAGGCATAACCACTTAAAATACTTTGATCAAAATCATCATTCCAATCGCCCATCACCAATCCTTTATTCGATTTACCTAATTTATCAATATACATTTTCAAGGCAAGACCCGCATTATAACGTCGGTTATATGCCAACACCTTTGATGAACTAGAACCCGTATTCGCTTTCATATGTAAAACCCAAACCCGCAACGTATCGCCAACAGGCCAATTTTTATGTTTGGGCATTAACCCCACCTCCAAAGGCAATCGCCCACTACCAAAATCATAATCGTAGTTGGCCAAAATATGTTTCTGATATAAAAATTCAAAGTCGCTCTTCTTATACAACAAACCTGTTTTTTGTGTTTGCGACCACGTGCTTAATACCCCTGCATAATCATCACAATTGAATAATAATCGATTCCAATATGCGATGTCACTAATCTCTTGTAATGCAAATAAATCCACTTGCATGGTTTCAACCATGTCGGTCACATATTGAAGTTGCAAGTCATCATTCGTTGGACCGTTGGAGGAACTGCCAAACCACTCCATATTCCAAGTTACCGCATCTAGTCGGTCTGAGCTCCCTATCTTGGGAATTTGTGCGTTCATGCCTTTTACAAACCATAAAAACACCCATAAACTGCCAATCCACCTTCTCATAAATTTGTATTAATGCTCAGTACGCTTATCAAATCCCCAATTCAACTTACTCCGTAATGTATCCATAAAATTTATTTCATTCAAACGGATCAAATTCAAATGAAAATCCGCCTTTTTAACCGCCATTGATACCTCATTCGTGATACTCTCGCTCCGAGAATCCATACTCGCCAGGTAACTACTAGCCCTTCCCTCAATTTCAAAAGAAATAACCGTACTATCCGAAATAACGACCGGACGTACATTTAAATTATGAGGTGCAATAGGCGTTATTACAAAACTATCCGATTTAGGAAAAATTATAGGCCCCCCGCAACTCAAAGAGTATCCCGTAGATCCGGTTGGCGTGGAAATAATCAATCCATCGCTCCAATAACTATTCAAAAACTCCCCATTTAAATAGGCGTGTACCACAATCATACTTGACGTTTCCTTTTTATGAATCACAAAGTCGTTCAAAGCATAATCAAAATCAAATATTTTCTCACTCGATTCTAAATGCAACAAAGAACGGGCCTCAACCGTATAATGACCTTTCTCCAATTCTGAAACGGCATTCTCCAATTGATCCGAAGGAATTCCCGCTAAAAAACCCAAACGACCCGTATTAATAGGAAAAACCGGTATATTACTGTCATTAACTAAGGGAAGCGTACTTAAAATAGTCCCATCTCCACCCACACTACAAAGCACATCTACCGGGCGATATTTCAAGGTAAAACGGTCAAATACTTGTGGCGCCACTTCGCTAAAATTCATCCGTATAAAGTCCTCTAAACTCGGCGGGCACCAAATCTCATGTCCCCTAGCAACCAAAACCGAAACCAAGTTTAAAAGCGCATCCCGATGTTTCGGATCAAGGACAGATTTTGCAAAAATGCCAATTTTCATAATTTTTCATATCAGCCCCATTATGGACGCTGAACTTCAAAGGTATTAATTTAAAAGCGCTTCATCCAATTCAAAAACTGCAATCATCACAAATAAAAAAGCCATTTCTCAAGGAAATGGCTTCTAAAATGACTTTTTAAATAATTACAGTATCAGCTCAGTCTATTTCTTTCAAGTATTTGAAATTCAAAATTATATATATGCCGATCGTCTGCATCATGCAATTCTGAAAATCCCAAGGTCCACTGATTAGGGTCAACTTCAGGGAAAAACGTATCTGCATCCTCAAAAGCGGCACCCACTTTAGTAATATAAATTTGATCCGCCAAAGGCAAGGCATGGTTATATAGCTGAGCCCCCCCAATAATCATTAACTCCGATTCTGTTTCTTTCACTTCTCTGATTACCCTATCCAAGCTTTCAAAATATTCAAAACCCTCCAAAATATCCTCATTTTTCGAACTGAGCACGATATTCCGGCGATTCTTAAGCGGCTTGCCCAAGCTCATCATGGTGTTGCGACCCATAACTACCGTTTTATGCTTGGTATGCTGAATGAACCACTTGAAATCATCAGGTAAATGCCACATAAGTTCATTATTCCGTCCAATTTCATTATTCTGGCCCACCGCCACGATCATAGATATTATCATTTTATTTTTCTTCGTGATACTCCATTTCGGTATTAATCTTCCACATTTCCGATTTGTCTTTATTCCCATGCACAATATTCTCCGCGGCCATCATGCCCGTTAACATACTGTGATCCTGATTATTATATCGGTGCATGCCATTTCTTCCAATTGGAAATAAATTTTCAATCCCGTTTAAATAATCAATAATTACATCGAATTTGTTATAAGAACCAAAATACGCGGGATATGTTTTGGGCACTTTTAAAACCGTACCATCCAAAACATCATGGGCTTCTACTAAATCCAACTTCACCATTTCATTAACCGCAAAATCAAAGAAATCCTTTTCCGACAGATTCCATAATTCGTCATTCTCCTGGCAGAAATATTCCAATCCCAACCAGATATTTTCCTTCTTTGCTACTAAATCCGGACTCCAATTGTTGAAAATTTGCAATCGCCCAATTTTCACGTCCCGCTCCTGTATATAAATCCAGTTATCTTTGAGTTCGGCCCCGCCTTTGAACTGCTTAATCAGCAACCCTACGGTTACAAAGTCGCGGTATACGAGTCCTTCTGCCACCTCTACGATTTCTTCCGGGGGAAGCGGCCTCACGCCTTTTACCAGATCTTTTATGGGCATCGAACTGATTACAAAGTCTGCCTCTAACAACTCTTCTTCTCCATGAGAATTCTTAATTCTAACAGCATTCGCCTTACCTCCAGCAATTTCTAATCCTAAAACTTCCACGCCAAACTGAAAGGTTCCACCCGCTGCCTTAATTTTATCTGTAACCCGTTCCCACATTTGTCCAGGACCCAATCTAGGATACATAAACCGCTCTATCAAACTCGTTTCTGTGTCTTTTTGAGCAATTCCCTTCTTGCCTTTTTTAGGCTTCAATGCATGCAACACGGCCTTTGTAATACTCAAACCCTTTATTCGCTGCGCCCCCCACTCTGCACTTATCTCCTCACAAGGCACACCCCATACTTTTTCAGTATAATCTTTGAAAAACGTTTTATACAATTCCTTTCCAAACCTATTTATCAGAAAATCTTGTAATGAAACCTCATTTTTAATGGGAAATATTCTTGAGTAAACGTAAGAAAATCCAATCTTCACCAATCTCACCGGACCCAACAAACGGATCGTTTCTATGCTTAAGTTGATAGGATAACTAAAAAAACTTCTTAGATAATAAATGCGCGATAAGCGATTGCGAATGAGCATTACCGCACCTTGCTTTTTTGCATCAAGATGTTCTTCTGAATCAATTGAATCAAGCGCTACATCCCGTCTTTTACCTTGATAAGAAATCTCAACCTTACTACCGACGCCCTGTGCATGCATCTCATGATCGATAGGCATAATTTCCTGCCACCACTGCATGACACGGTCGGACTTTGAAAAAAATCGGTGACCTCCAATATCCATGCGGTTTCCCTTGTAATTATGGGTACGGGATAGTCCACCAACGGTTTGACCAGATTCTAATAATACAACTTCAAATTCGCCTTTAGAAAGACTCAAAATATGAAGACCCGCTGTTAAACTAGCGGGTCCTGCACCTATAATGACTACCTTTTGTTTCGTTACGACTTCCAAGAAGTCCAAAAATACAATAGTTTATCGAGCATTCGAAAAAAGCCCATTAATTACATCAACGACCCGCCTTTTTTCTGCTACCGTAAGATTGCTGCCACTAGGCAAACACAATCCATTCTTGAATAACTTCATAGCAATGCCTTTACCGAAATAAGGAGACTTCTCAAATAAGGGTTGCATATGCATAGGTTTCCATAACGGGCGTGCTTCAATATTCTCTTTTTCAAGAGCCAAGCGAATATCTTCACGCGTTACACCATTAGCCGTATATTTTGGATCAACCACAATTATCGTTAGCCAACGATTACTCAAGGATCCTTGTTGTTCTTTCAAAAAACTTACGCCCTTGATTTTTCCAAGTTCATTTTTGTAAAATTCAAAGTTAGCGCGGCGTTGTTCGATTCGCTCATCCAATACCTCCATTTGACCTCTACCAATACCCGCAAGAATATTACTCATTCGGTAATTATATCCTACCTCGGAATGTTGATAATGCGGCGCGTTATCTCGAGCTTGAGTCGCCCAAAATTTAACCTTTTCAATCTTACGAAGATTATTAGAAAGAAGCATACCGCCACCAGAAGTAGTAATGATTTTATTTCCATTAAAACTAATAACCCCATAATCACCCAGAGATCCACACATTTTTCCATCAATAGAAGAGCCTAAAGCTTCTGCAGCGTCTTCAATAACCGGTATTTTGTATTTTTTGGCGACGGCCAAAATTTCACGCATTCTTACCGGCATTCCATATAGATGAACCGGTATGATGGCTTTGGGCTTTTTCTCAAGAGAAATACAATGCACTATAGCTTTTTCCAAAAGTTCCGGGTCCATACCCCAAGTCTCCTCTTCAGAGTCTAC
>CBFHXF010000087.1:3799-5666 GCA_965659745.1 Bacteroidia bacterium | reverse complement strand
GTAGGCAGCGATATCGAAATTCATTACGGTCCCGCAATTGAGGTATGGAAAAAACTATTGCAGAACCAACCCAAAGCGGTTTTTACGAACGAAGATTACGAGCCCTATGCCCTATTGCGCGATGCTAAAATAGCTGAAATGTGTGCGCTCGGGGGAATTGAATTTAACGCCTTCAAAGACCAGGTTATTTTTGCTAAAAACGAGGTGGTAAAAGACGATGGGAAGCCTTACACGGTTTTCACGCCTTATATGAAAAAGTGGAAAATGGCTCTTGGGGGAAATCCGATTGAAGCCTATCCGTCCGAATTGCATTTATCGCAATTAGAAAAATTTGTATTTGCGGAAATTCCAACTCTTGCCCAAATGGGGTTTGAGGCGAGCTCATTGGTCTTCCCCCAGAAGGAAATCCAACAAGGTCGGATTAAAAACTACGAATCGCAGCGCGATATTCCGTCTATTTTAGGTACGAGTCGATTGTCGGTGCACTTTCGTTTTGGAACCATTTCGGTGCGCGAAAAATTCAAGAAAGGGGCGGCATTGTCGGAAAAGTGGATCAATGAATTGATATGGCGCGAGTTTTACATGCAAATTTTATGGCATTTTCCGCATGTGGTAACCGGGTCTTTTAAGTCGCAATACGATGCTATTGCGTGGCGCAACGACGAGTCGGATTTTGAAAAATGGAAAGCCGGCAAAACCGGATATCCTTTGGTGGATGCGGGTATGCGCGAATTGAATACTACGGGCTTCATGCACAACAGAGTCCGCATGGTGGTAGCCAGTTTTTTAACCAAGCATTTGCTCATTGATTGGCGCTGGGGCGAGTCGTATTTTGCGGAGAAGTTACTCGATTTTGAGCTGGCCAGTAATAATGGGGGCTGGCAGTGGGCTTCGGGTAGCGGTGTAGATGCGGCGCCTTATTTCCGGGTTTTCAATCCGCAATCGCAATTGGAAAAGTTCGATCCGGAATATAAATACGTAAAAACATGGGTGGCAGAATATGGCACCGCAGCGTATCCCAAGCCGATGGTGGATCACAAAATGGCTCGGGAACGGTGTTTATCGGTTTATAAAGACTCCCTTCGGTCGTAAGGGACTCGCTTTGCTCGTAAGGGACTCCCTCCGGTCGTATGTGCTCGGCTGCCGCCTCGAAGAGATTTCTTTGTTGTCTGCGCCCTTTCGGAGTTAATTGCAGATAATCATTGACAGTTAACCATTCATCATTAACCTTGACCATTAACAATTAACAATTGACAATTAACAATTGACAATTAACAATTGACAATTAACAATTAACCCTGCGTTTTCAGCAAATAGGCTTTAATAAAAGGCCATAGGTCGCCGTCCATTACATGATTCACGTTGCTGGTTTCGGTTTCGGTACGAACGTCTTTGATCAATTTGTAGGGATGGAAAACGTAATTGCGGATTTGCGATCCCCATTCGTTTTTCATTTTACCCGCTTCGATTTCTTCACGTGCTGCATTGCGTTTTTGTAATTCCATCTCGTATAAACGCGATTTCAACATGGCCATGGCGCGTTCGCGGTTGCCTAACTGACTGCGCTCTACCTGACAAACCACCACGATACCGGTAGGGATGTGCGTCAGTTGAACTTTGGTTTCTACCTTGTTCACGTTTTGTCCACCCGCTCCCCCACTTCGAGAGGTATGAAAGTCGATGTCGGCCGCTTTGATATCGATTTCAATGGTATCATCGGCCAACGGATATACATAAACCGATGCAAATGAGGTGTGTCTACGGGCATTGCTATCGAATGGTGAAATACGAACCATACGGTGTACCCCATTTTCGCCTTTCATATATCCAAAGGCAAAAGGTCCGTTAATTTCTAAGGAAATGCTTT
>CBFHXF010000087.1:0-3702 GCA_965659745.1 Bacteroidia bacterium | reverse complement strand
GCGCGATTTAGGCCAATTGGCAACAAACAGCATTACATCTGCTCCCGCTTCGCGTCGAATCCACTCTGGAAATCGCAAATCGTAACATATAAACGGGGCAAAGGACCAGCCGTTCCATTCAAATCGAATCGAAGAATCGCCGGGGGTATAATGTTTTTGTTCATTTCCCAAAGAAAACAAATGCCTCTTGTCGTATTGGGCAATTACCTCACCCTTATAAATTGCCAAAAAACGGTTGTAAAAGCGTCCGTTTTCTGAGATGGCCAAACTTCCGCAAAGGCAGCGTTCGTGGCTCATTTCTTTCATCCAACTCACCGTTAACCCATCCATCGGTTCCGCAAAATCAATAGAATTCATCGTAAAACCGGTATTGAACATTTCGGGCAAAACAATCATACTATTCGATTCGGTGCGACTGATATGCCATTGCATGCGCAATAAATTTTGGTTGATATTTTCCCAAACCAAATCGGTTTGAACTACATAAATGGAAAGTGGATTTTTCATTGGCGTGGAAACGCCTGCAAATTAACATATCAAAGGCGAAAATGGGGTGTTGCGCAATGTGCAAATTATTTTTTCTTCAATTTTTGCAAAAAATGCATAGATTTGACTTTTTGATATTGTATGAAAAACAATAACGCAACCCGCACCTTCGCCGTATTGGTTAGTGTATTCTTCTTTTGGGGATTCGTAGCCGCGAGTAACGACATTTTAATTCCTGTATTCAAAGACCACCTTTCTTTGTCGCAGGGTAAGAGCCAATTAATTGCGTTCGCCTTCTATGTAGCCTATACCCTTGGGTCGCTGATTTATTTATCGATGATAAAATTCTTCAAGTTCGACTTAGTCAAAGACTTAGGATACGGAAAAGGCATTGCGGTGGGCTTGTTTGTGAGTACGTTGGGAACCCTTTTATTCATTCCCGCGGCCAATTTAGGGTCGTTTAATTTGTTATTGGCCGGACTTATCATAGTGGGTATCGGATTCTCGTTTCAGCAAACCGCTGCCAATCCCTTTGCCATATTATTAGGGACTCCCGAAACCGGTTCGCAGCGCTTGAGCATGGCCGGAGGCATTAATAATTTGGGTACTACCATCGGACCCTTATTGGTGAGTTTTGCCGTTTTCGGTCGTTTGGGCGAAGGCGAAGCCGCTGTTTTAGACATTACCGCGGTTAAAATTCCGTATTTGATATTAGGTTCCTTGTTTTTACTTTTCGGGGGAATTTTTTGGCGTTTGAAAACAGATTCCTTCCAAGAAGAAGAAAGTGAAATCGCCACAGATGCTGCCCCACAAAAATCGGCATTGGCCTACCCCCAATTGATAATGGGTATGATTGCCATATTCTTATATGTAGGGGTTGAGGTAGCTACGGCAGCCAACCTACCCGAATATTTGAAATCGCAGTTGGGTTATCAAACCCATGAGGTAGCTCCGTTTATATCTTTATTCTGGGCGAGTTTAATGATAGGTCGCTGGACGTCTTCGGCTACCGCCTTCAATGTGAGCGATTCCCGAAAAATGGCATTACGGATTATACTTCCTTTTGCGGCCTTCGGCATATTTTTACTCGTTAATATTTTAGCCAATAAAGACGTCACGCCTTTTTTCCCTTATGTGATTATGATTGCCATTATGATTGTATTGGATTTTATGAGTAAAGGAAATCCCGCACGACAATTGCTTATTTACGCCAGCGCCGGTATCGTTATGTTGCTATTGGGCATGTTTATCGGGGGTACATTAGGCTTGTTTGCCTTTATTTCTGTGGGTTTATTCTGCTCTACTCTATGGCCTTGTATATTTACTTTGTCTATTAAAGGATTAGGAAAAAGTACCGGACAAGGATCCAATTTCTTGATCATGATGATCATGGGCGGCGGATTCATAAGTGTGGCACAAGGAAGTTTGTCTGAAATTCCGAGCATTGGCATTACCCAATCGTTTTGGGTAGGTGTGGTATGTTTTGCGTATTTGGCATTCTTTGCCGTTTCGGCGGCACGAATTTTCAAACAGCAAGGAATTCCCTTAGAAATTGACAAATCGGCGGCTCACTAATCGGGGTTCGTTATAGGTATTAACTGCAGCCACAACAAAGAATTTGTGTACCATTTGCGTACCATTGAAACGAACGTTCTATGGGGAATTTCCCTTTTGAACGTTCGTTTAATCAAAAAAACCTACCATTCACATACTTTTTTGAAATGATTTCGCTGATATTTTGACATTTCGGGTCAAGACTTGCAAATTTGTTTTATGAAAGCCCCTGCAAAACTCAGCGTCGTTATCATTACGTACAACGAAGCCGATCAAATTGCAGATTGCATTGATTCGGTTATGGGTTTAGCCGATGAAATTTTGGTAGTCGATAGTTTTTCCGATGACAATACCGCAGCGATCGCTAACGCTTTAGGCGCACGGGTTTTGCAACATGAATTTGCGGGACATATTGAACAAAAAAACTGGGCCAAAAACCAAGCCGAACATACGTTTGTATTGAGTTTAGACGCCGACGAACGTTTGTCTGATGAGCTTCGCCGCAATATTGCCACCGAGAAGAAAATCGGATTTCATCATTCGGGATATTACATGAATCGCTTGAATTTTATCGGGGAGAAACCCATTAAGGGCTGCGGTTGGTATCCAGATAAAAAACTACGCTTGTGGAATCGCGATTTAGGAAAATGGACGGGCATTAATCCACACGATAAATTCCGTTTAAAATCGGGTTTTCCCAAAATGAAATTGGAAGGCGATTTGTGGCACTACTCTTACGAAAATCGCAAAGAATTATTCCAAAAGTCGATTAGCTATGGTAAAATCGGGGCGAAATACACACGCACCCTTCCCTATTACACCTTAGTAAGCAAGCTTTTATTCAGTCCCATATTTAAATTTTTCCGCAACTATTTCTTCAAAGGCGGCATTGCCTATGGCATGAATGGTTTGGCAATTTGTTTTTGCCAACTCATCGAATCCTACCTCAAATATATTTACGGATTTGGATCAAAGATCCAGATGCAATTGTTTGGGAAGTAACTGAAAGGTTTTCCGGTGATAAGGCGTTGCCCCGAACTCTCGAATGGCATTGCGGTGCGCTATGGTGGGGTATCCCGCATTGGTATTCCAGCCATACATCGGATATTCCAAATGCAGTTTTTCCATAAGTTCATCTCGGTGGGTTTTGGCTAAAATACTTGCGGCCGCAATATGTAAAAATCGGCCATCGCCTTTTATTTCTGTTGTATGGGGAATTTCCCGGAACGGCTTGAACCTATTTCCATCTACCGCGATGGAATCAAATGGGAGCGACAACTTTTCTAAAGCCCGATGCATCGCCAAAATACTGGCATTTAATATATTTATTTCATCTATTTCCTCAGGCGAACACGAAGCCACCGCCCAGGCCAAGGCGTTTTCTTCTATATAACAGCGTAATTCGTCGCGGTTGCTTTTATTCACTTGTTTACTATCGTTCAGTTTGGAATGGTAAAAACCATCGGGTAAAATAACCGCCGCCGCTACTACCGGTCCCGACAAACAACCGCGGCCTGCTTCGTCGCAACCGGCTTCGATTCCGTGGGGGGCGGATTGGAAGAGTAACATCGTTCGAAAATAATGATGAATGGTGAATTATGAATGATGAATGATAAATTGTGAATTATGAATGTTCTATCATCTTGGTCAAATCTACACTTC
>CBFHXF010000086.1:0-5675 GCA_965659745.1 Bacteroidia bacterium | reverse complement strand
CTTATGGGCATGGGTTACCTCTAAAAAATATCCGAAAACATTATTAAAGCCAATTTTAAGGGAACTGATGCCCGTAACCTCTATTTCGCGGTGTTGTATTTCAATCAATCGGTCTTTTCCGTTGATCGATAAGGTGCGCAATTCACGCAATTCGTCGTTTACCGACGCATTGAATATGCCTCCTTTACTGATATTTATAGGGGCATCTACGGAAATATGCTCGTCGATAGAGTGAAAAATGGAATGCGTGTCGCGAATGCTTTTTGCCTGAGCTTGCAAGCGCGGCGCGTTTGATTTCCCCAGTAAAGATTTTAGCGATTCAAGGGCTTTTAAGCTGCGCGATAATTGCAATAATTCTTTTGGATTGATGCGCCGTAAGGCCACTTTTGAGCACAATCGCTGTAAATCGCCCACTTCCTTTAATTCACCCTGCACCCCAGAAAGCAATTCCAAATCCGAAACGAAAACGGCTACGGTTTCCAATCGATTTTGAATGGCCGCCAAGTCTTTTAAAGGAAGAAGCATCCATTGTTGCAATAAGCGACTGCCCATAGGCGTGGTGCTTTGATCGATGATTTCCAATAAACTTTTTCCCTCGGGATATATCGGCCGCACCAACTCTAAATTTCGGATGGTAAATCCATCTAACCACACGAATTGACTGTCGTCGATGCGTTTGATCTCTTGAATATGCGCCGTTTGGTGGTGGTGGGTTTGCTCCAAATAATGCAAAGCCCCCGCCGAAGCAATGATCGCCGCCTCTAATGATTGTATGCCGAAACCTTTTAAGTTTTGCGTCTTAAATTGCTTTTGCAGCCGTTCTTCGGCATAGGCATATTGGTATACCCAATCTTCGAGTAATTGCTGTGATTTGAATTGACCGAAATGTTCGGAGATGCGTTTACTTTGGGCTTTTGAAAATACATATTCTTTAGGCCTAAAGCTGGCAATCATTTTTTGAATCAAGGGTAATTCGCCTTCGGTGCATCTGAAATCGCCCGTAGAAATATCTAAAAAGGCAATGCCCCAACTCCCGTCGTTGTGATACAAAGAAGCCAAATAATTGCTCTCATTCGATTCTAAAATTTTGTCGTTATAACTCACCCCAGGCGTTACCAACTCGGTTACCCCGCGTTTTACGATGGTTTTGGTGAGTTTGGGATCTTCCAACTGATCGCAAATGGCTACGCGATAACCGGCACGCACCAATTTGGGTAAATACGTGTCTAAGGAATGATGGGGAAATCCCGCCAAATCCATTTCTGATGCCGCGCCGTTCGAACGCTTCGTCAATACAATTCCTAAAACCTTACTCGCCACCCGTGCGTCTTCATCGAAAGTTTCATAAAAATCACCCACCCGAAACAGTAAAATAGCCCCAGGATACTGTGCTTTGATCTGATTGTATTGTTTCATCAAAGGCGTTTCCTTCTTTGAATCGCTCGCCGAACTCATCCTACGAAAATAAGTCGCAACATCCGGCTAAACCACTTCAGTTTTCCCCCTTTATTCAACAAAAGCATGTGTATCTTTGCCCTATGAGGAAATTGCGGAACGCCGAATTGCACCGAAAAACCGTAGAACAGTTTCAAGAACACCCCAAACTGCCCATTGTGGTGGTGCTCGATAACGTGCGCAGCATGAATAACGTAGGATCTATCTTCCGCACCGCCGATGCTTTTTTGGTGCAAAAACTCGTTCTCTGCGGCATCACCGGCACCCCTCCGCACCGCGAAATTACCAAAACCGCCATCGGAGCCGAGAAATCACTCCAATGGGAATACGAAAAATCAACCCTCGAGGCCGTTCAAAAACTCAAAGCGCAAGGGTATACCCTCATTGCCCTCGAACAAGCCGATGGCGCACTCGACCTCATGAAAAATGAGTTGAATTTCTCACCGGTTGCCTTTATCTTGGGCAACGAAATCGATGGGGTAGCGCAAGAGGTAATCGATGCCTGCGACTACTGCGTTGAAATACCACAATTAGGAACCAAACACTCCTTCAATGTGGCCGTATCATTTGGAATGTTACTTTGGGACTATGCTAAAACAAACCGCCTTTTCGATACTCCTTAGCTCCTTGATGGCGTTCTGCAGCGGTTCGAGGCGTGAAGCGGCTTCCCCCGAAATACAAAAAGAACTCCAAAAAGCCCCCTATACGCTGTTCATCAGCTACTCCAACGAATGTCCGTTTTGCATTCGCTATACCACCAAAATCCGCGAAATTCGCAAAACTTTACCCCAAAATTGGAATTTTAGACTCATAAAAGTGCTGCCTGAGGAACATTGGGACTTCGACGGTATTGAAGCGTTTTCGGGGGAAATCATTCACGACTCCGCCGCGCATTGGTGTGCGCAGTTGGATTTAAAAGTCTATCCAGAAGCGCTGATCCTCGATTCTGCAGCACGGGTGCTGTATAAAGGGGCCATCGACGATAGGGCGCACGAAACCGGAATGAATAAAATAGTGAAAACCCGCGATTATCTTCAGGAAGCCATCGATTCCATACAATTAGGAAAAGCCGTTGCCAAACCGTTTCCTGTAGCAAAAGGGTGTTATATTGACCGAAATGAAAGCAAATAACTGGGTATATATTGGGATGGTAATGGGACTCACTCTTTGGAGTTCTTGCACCTCGAATGCCGAAGAAAACGGCATCGCCAAGCCCGTTTTTGATACACACATAGAACCCATTATTACGGAAAATTGCGTTCCGTGTCACCGCGAAAACGGCGGCGCCCCATTCACCCTCACTTCCTACGAAAAAGTACGGAAAAAAGCCAAAACCATAGCCAAAGTTACGGCCCTGCGCTATATGCCGCCTTGGCCCGCAGATCCCTCGTATTCTCATTTTATTGGTGAGAAGCGATTAACGCAAGCTCAAATTCAAACCATCCAAAATTGGGTAGCGCAAGGCTGCGCTCCGGGTGAAAATCCCAATGCCCTGCTCTCAAAAATCAAGCCTTTTGAAAGCGCTTTGGGAACGCCCGATTATGTTATGTACCTCGATTCGGTGGTATTGCATCCGGGTGATCAAGACCGCTTTTTCTTGATGAAGGCCTCGGCACAATTGCCCGAAAAAACCTATATCCGGGCCATAGAATTGGTGCCCGGTGAGCGGCAGTTGATGCACCATTTCAACGGACATTTAATCAATTATATCCCCGGTACGAAATCGAATTTCAGCACCCAACCGCGCAAAGTAGAAATCACGCCCAATACCGTGAAAAATGAGAAAATGGACCTCGATTTGATGGCCGATAACGGCATTATCCCCGAAAGGGTGCATTCGGTGGTGAATTACCTGCCGGGAGTGACTGGACAGATGTATCCCGAGGGCATCGGTACCTTTGAAGTATCGCCGCAATTCAGCATCATCGGCAACGACGTGCACTACGGTCCCAGTGCCAAAACCCGCGTAGACCGTTCCAAAATAAACCTGTTTTTTACGAAAATTCCCCCGAAAAGAGGACTCGGAGAACTGATGTTGGGCACCAATGGCGTGAGTAAAATCGAGCCTCCTTTGGTCATTCCTCCCAATAAAATAACCCGCCATAAAACCGAATTTGTGGTTCCCGAAGACATATCGGTGCTCACCGTAAATCCGCATTTACATCTCTTGGGAAAATCCCTAACGGCGCATGCCATTAAGCCCAATGGCGATACGATTCGCTTGATCCGCATTCCTAAATGGGACTTCCGATGGCAGTATTTCTACACCTTTGAAACCATGTTGAAGATTCCCAGAGGCAGCAAAATCGAAGTCATTGCCGAGTTCGACAATACCCGAAACAATCCATTCAATCCCTTCGATCCGCCGCAAACAGTGGCCGAACGTTACGAATACGGCGGATCAAGTATGAAGGCTACCGATGAAATGTTCCAATTTATCATCACGTATGTAGGGTATCAACCCGGAGATGAAAATATATCTTTGAAAACCGATGAAGTTAGAAATAGTAAGTCAAAATAGCGCCAACATATACTTGTTCCACCAGGTCTGCGATCGCATATATCAGGGCGATCCGGTGTATATCAAACCCATCCAAAGCGATGTAGAAGCGATTTTTGATCCAAACAAAAATAACAGCTTCAAGAAGGGCGACGCAGTACGCTTTCTTCTTTTGGGGGAAGACAACCTAACGCCGGTGGGTCGCATTGCGGCTTTTTACCAAGACAAAGCGGGCAAACGCCGTGGCGCATGGGGATTTTTCGAGTGTGAGAACAAAGCCGAGTATGCGCAGGCGTTGATAAAGGCCGCTGAAGATTGGCTAAAGGAAAAGGGCTGCAGCAGCGCACAGGCCCCGGTTAATTTTGGTTCTCGCGATCAATTTTGGGGACTCTGGATTCAGGGTTCGCGCCGGCCAAGCTACCAAGAGAATTACCACCCGGCGTATTACAAGGATTTTATAGAGTCGGCCCACTACGAATTAGAAATTGAACAAACTACGTATGAATTAGACAATGAAACCTTCCAGATGGAGCGGTTTAAAAAGATTTCAGAGCGTACGTTTGGAAACGAAGCCTATGACTTTAAAATCTTAGACTTTGACAACATAGATGGTTTTGCGGATGATTTTGTACGCATTTATAACGAGGCGTGGTCCTTTCACGACGATTTCGAACCTTTAGATAGAAAGGGGATCCAAAAGCAATTCCGAAAGATGAAGGCGGCCATGTTGCCCGAGTTGGGCATTTTTGCCTATCATAACGGCAGGCCCATTGGTTTTTTCATTAGTATTTTAGAATTGAATGAGGTGTTTAAAGATTTCGATGGAAAACTGGGGTGGTGGCAGAAGATTTTGTTTCTCTTGCGCCGTAAGAACATCCGAACGGCCCGTGGAATCGTGTTTGGAATTGTTCCGGATTACCATAATAAGGGCATAGAAGCGGGCATGATCATGAAGTCGTACGAAGTTTTGAAAAAAATCAATCGTTTTGACAAGGTAGAATTATCGTGGATTGGCGATTTCAATCCCAAGATGCTCAGTATGTTAAAGGCATTAGGGGCAACGTTGAGTAAAACGCATCACACATATTTGAAGATTTTTTCTTGATAGTTGTTGCATTTTTCAAATATCCATTCTATTTTTGCACCCTGTTAAAACGATAACACATCGCGATAACACAAAGGATTCCGTAGCTCAGTTGGTAGAGCAATACACTTTTAATGTATGGGTCCTGGGTTCGAGTCCCAGCGGGATCACAAAGGCCACCGAAAGGTGGCCTTTTTTTTTGCCCATTTGGGTCTAAAATGGGTTAATTAAGCACGTTTCAATCTTGAAAATTTCTTATTTCTACATTTTTGTATATAATAAGCACTATGTACATGGTTTATTTTTACATTGTGGAATTAGATGTTTTTTTAGGCATTTTCTTGCTTATTTTTACATTTTTGTACATAATAAGCAATATGTATATGGCTTATTATGTATATATTTGTAGTATTAAGCAATATTATGAGTCATTTTACCCTTATTCCTACACATAAAATTACCGAACGCTTGCGGTTTGAGAATACCTGGTGGCTCAGCAGGCGTGTGTCATCGTTTTACGATTCGATGCGCAGGCGTTTGTATTTCGATTTGTTTTTTCCTTACGTGGAAGAAACCCAAGTACGTCGCGCCGTGGTTTTAATGGGTCCCAGGCGCGTTGGTAAAACCGTCATGCTC
>CBFHXF010000085.1:0-5912 GCA_965659745.1 Bacteroidia bacterium | reverse complement strand
CGTTTACCCCGTCGGCATTAGGAGAGAATGCGGTGGGTAAAAGGATGTTATAATCGGGCCATACTCTAATCGTTCGGCTTGTGGTATCGTAGCAACCATCGAATGAAGCCACTACTAAACGTACCTCATACAAGCCCGTGTCTTGGTAGGTGTGGTATACTTCGTATTCATCATAAACCAGATCACTACCGTCTCCAAAGTCCCATTCCAAAGTAGCCGCGTCTGTACTTGAATCCAAGTAACCCACGTTATTTTGCAAGATAGTAGGTCTTTCTGTTAGAAAAGAAATACCCGCTTCAGGATTTGGATACACGTCAATACTATCAATAAATTTGGCGTAACAACCTTTATCAGATCGCATTTCAAGGCTTACATACTGCCTTCCTGGATTCTTGTATTGATGATTGGGCAGACTATCGCTGTAATTCGTGCCGTCGCCCATATTCCACAAATAAGAAACTACCTTACCAAATTCAATTCCTGAGTTCGACTCTAAAACTATCGGTACGTTCAAACAACTAGGCTCCAAATACAAGGAAGCCTCTGGGGTAGGATTAACGCGTACGTTTACAAGGGCTGTATCTGAACAAAGTGAGTCGTTTTCTACTATCAAGGTAACCTCATATTCTCCGGCATCCCAGTAGTTTTGATTTATAGTATTACCTGAACCTAAGGTACCATCACCTAAGTCCCAAAAGGCCGTAGGCTGTGTAAACTGAGTAGAAACATTGGAGAAAACAAACTCATTGGTTTCCAAGCATTGTTCATTATTATTCACCCCAATTCTGGCTTTAGGTACTGCGTTAGAAATTGCTACTGTATTAATGGTATCTGTACAACCAAATTGAGTATAAACTACCAAGCGGATACCATATTTGCCCGGAAGTTCAAATGTAGGATGTAAAGTGTCTACATCGCTTACCACTTGTTTGTTGAATAACCATTTATTGGAATATCCTACTTGCTTCTGAGAAGCATCTACATATTCAAAGCCTTGTTCGTTATGACAATACGATAAGGATCCATGTTCCAAACGTGCAATAGGCATTTCCACAACTCTCACCAAAACCTCACTGGTATCCATACATAAATTTTCCGTCGTAGTGATAAGGGTTACCTTGAACGTGCCCGTATCTCCAAATTGAAACTGATTGGGTGAAACTCTAAACTGAGTATCAATAAATACATCACCAAAATTCCAAGACATCAGAGAAAATGCAGCACCATCTACCTTAGATTCATTTCCAAATGTAAAATCATTACCGAATAAACATTGTAGTGAATCAAAGACAACTACTTTAGATTCTCCTTGAGGGAACACACGTAAATTCTGTGTGCTTGAATCCATGCAACCCTCTGAAGAACGGCCTATCAACTTCAATTCATACAAACCTCTTTCTACATAACTATGAGAATAATTTAACCCATTAATACCGTAGCCATCCGTTGACTTCCATTCGTAATCTATTGTTTCAATTCCATTATAGGTTGAATAGTTGGTAGCGGCAAAAACATTCCCACGTTCACACAACATAGCCGTATCTAAAGTAAATGCGATTTGAGGAATTTCTGTGATTCTAACCTTTTGATTCAAAGTATCGCTACACGCGAATGCCGTGAATGAAACCAAACTGACGTTAAAAGTCCCTGTTTTTGAATAGGTATGTCGGCCCGTTCCATTAGAAGAATAGCTCACATCACCGTAATCCCAAAAACTTCTCAATCCACCAAAATTAACCTTGGATTTATTCTCGAAAATAAAATCGTTATCGTTGATACATTGTACCGAATCATTGATAGTGAAACCCGCTTTTGGTTGGGGGTATACTTGTATAATTTTATAGGTTGAATCGATACAAGATTCTGCACTCGTAACTTTTAACCTTATTATATAGATACCATCATCTACATATTGATGTTTAGGATCTCTTAAAACAGATGATTTTGCATCGCCAAAATCCCAATCACTAGAGAATGTACCTGCGCTCAATAAAGTATTATTTTTTAATTCAAATTCATTTGCTCTTAGACATTGAGATTCATCATTTACAGAGAATAAGGCTTGAGGGTCTGGATGAACGGTCACAGTAACAAATGCAGAGTCTCTACAACCAAAATTAGTGGCTGCATACAAACCTACTCGATAATCACCTTCAGAATTATACTTTACCAAAGGACTTATACCGACAGATCTGCCGCCGTCGCCAAATGTCCAGTCATATTTCAAACTTCCATAGCTCACAGAACTAGAATTGGTTAATCTGAAACTATTAGTACCTAAACATTGTGATGTTTTATTCACGGTAAACCCTACCACCGGCTGAGGATATACAATTACTGATTTGAACAAACTGTCCTTACAACCTAAACTACTTTCTACATACATCTTCACCACAAACGTATCGTCTTTAATGTATTTCCATGAAGGATTCTTCAAGGTGCTGTTCGAGGCGTTTCCGAATTCCCAAAGATATGAAAGCGTACCTCCTTCGCTGGCTACCGTAGAATAATTAGTTGCTTCGTAAGCATTATTGGTCAAACATTGATTGGCCGACTTAATTGTAAACGAAGGCAAAGGCTGTGGGTATACCCTAACACTTTGAATTTGACTATCCAAACAGCCAAAATTGGTACGTCCTACCAATTTAACCAAGTACAAACCCGATTCAGTAAACCCAACTCTCGGATTGGTCACTGTATCCGTATTTCCATCGCTGTATGTCCAACGATAGCTCAATTGAGATCCATCTGCATTGCTTGAGTTATTGGTAAACGTAAAGGAATTATTATATCTACACAAGGCAGTGTCGGAACGACTAAATAGCACATCGGGTTGGGAATGTACGGTTACCTTCTTGACGATTGAGTCACGACAACCATTATTCGTTAATGCCAATAATTTGATAGTGTAAGTACCAAATTGGGTAAATACTTTATCGGGACTCACCACAGAATTACCTGTATTATCGCCAAAATCCCATTGGTACGAATTGGTACCCGAACTCACTTGGCTGTTGTTGGTTAATTTAAAAATATTATTAGTTAAACATTGTGTGGTATCATTAATGTCAAACTTGGCAACGGGTTTCGGATATACAGTAATATTCTTTGATACAGAATCTTTACAACCTAAACTCGAGGTAGCAATCAGTTTAATGCTATACGCTTTAACCTGATCGAAGGTTTTGGAACTTTGTATGCTGTTAGCAAATACCGAATCTGAATACAACCACTGATAATTCAAACTACCTCCGCCAAAGGCAACGCTTGTATTATTCGTAAAATCAAATTTTTGATTGTTGATACACTGTCCCGCCCTATTAATAGAAAAATCCGCCATTGGATCAGGGTATACCTTAGCATTATAACTAATACTATCCTTACATCCATTTTTATTTTCAGCAATTAAGGTAATTCTATAATCCCCGGCATTCTGATAGCTCTTATTAAAGTTGGTCTGTGTACTGCTCGAACCATCGCCAAATTTCCATACATAAGATATGGAAAAGGCATTACGTTTATTGGTTTTATTCTGAAGCTCAAAGGTATCTATGCTGTTACATTGCTTATCGGAATTCACAAAGCTGAAATCAACTAACGGATTGGCTACTACTTTAACCGGTCGCTTCAAACTGTCAACACAACCAAATTGTGATTGTGCCACTAATTTAACTTGATACGTTCCAAAATTCTTAAATGTATGCCCTGGGTGGGTGTTTATCGAAGTGTTGCCATCGCCATACGCCCACTGATAGCTTAAGGTACCCCCACCGGTTACAATAGAGGTTTGATTATTGAACGCGTAATTATTATTTACCAAGCATTGTGTATCTTGATTTACGGTAAAACTCACATTTGGTTTGGGCAATACACTAATTGTCTTTATTAATGTATCGGCACAACTAAAGGTACTCCGCGTTATCAATTGAATATTGAAATTTTGGGCAGCAGAATATATTTTATTGGTAATATTCTTTTGGTTGGAAACCGAACCATCTCCTAAATTCCAAATACGACTTAAGGTTCCACCTCCGGTTTTAATAGTAGACACATCTGAATAATTGTAAGCGTTCTGATTCACACATTGGCTCACTGTATTAATCGTAAAATCTGCCTGGGGCATAGAGCGAACGGTTACCAACTTCTCAATGGTATCAGAACATCCATCGCTGTTTGTGGAAATTAATCGGATCGTTTTCCCCCCATCGTGCATATATTTTTTAGTTATATTCCTACTAGAACTAAAGGAGGAATCTCCAAATTCCCAAGAATACGACATACTTCCATTGCCATTGTTAGGCTGAGAATTATTAGTAAGTTCAAATGCATTGGTATTCAAACACTGACTGTTGCTGTTTATATCGAAATCAGCGGTAGGATTGGCTCTTACCACCACGGTTCTCTCGGTTGAATCCTGACAAGCAAAAGAATTATAGGTAATTAATCGAATCTTGTAATTTCTTGCTGTTTGGAAGGCATATTTTTGGTTCGTACCGGCACTTGCCGTCTGAATCGTGCCATCCGCAAAATTCCAACGAATACTATCTAAGGAACCTGCAACCGCATTAGAGGAGTCAAAGAACGTGAAGCTGTTTCCCTTTAAGCATTGAGAGTAATTTCCTACGATAAATGCAGCTTTAGGATTTTCGTGAATATTAAATTCAAAACGGGTGGTATCAAAACAGCCATTGGTATTCTCCAATATTAATTCAACCCATTTCGCCCCAGCCGCGCTGTATTTTTTATTGGTCTTAATACCCGTAGCGCGCGTGCTATCCGAAAATAACCAATTCGCATTTTTTATTCCATTGCCTGCCTTATTTACCGCTGTAAATTGAGCCGTGGTAGACAAACAAGAATCAGGAGATGTATAATCAATACTCGCTTGTGGTTTGGGCAAAACACGGAAAGGTTTATCGATAGAATCCTGACAACCAAACTCACTGTTGGCTATCATTTTCAAAGTATAGGTTTTTGCTGAGTCTACCGTGTAATTTTGCAGAGTAGCACTGTCTCCAATCTCTTTTTCATCTACCAACCAACGTACCCAATGCGAACCACCTCTAGCTGGCATAATTGTAGTATCGGTAAAAGTAAATAGATTGTCATTCTCACATTGCGCTGCATTGGCTATCATTAAACGCGCGATAGGCTCTGGCTTAATTTCCACATTCCGTGAAATAGTATCGGAACACGATTCTCCATTGGTTACTATAGCTGTAATGGTTTTAACACCATAATATACGAACGACTTACTCGGATTTGCAAGAGCCGAATTTGTACTGTCTCCGAAATCCCAAGCATACTGCAATGTAGAATTTACCAAATTACTTTCGCTACTATCTGTAAACTGGGTGCTATTTCCATTCAAACATTGCAAATAAATATCGGCATTGAAATAAGCCCTCGGATTTGGATTTACCCGCACCAAACGGCGCACACTATCGGCACAACCCAATGTATTGGTTACGATTAAACGTACCGAATAGGTTCCAGAATCAGCGTAACTGTACATAGTGGTACTGCCAGAACCTGCAGTAGATAGGTCTCCAAAATCCCAATTGTAATCATTCAAACTACCATATGTGGTAGTCGCCGTAGATTGAAAATTGAATTCATTGCCTTTCAAGCAGTCAAAAGTATCGGCAATGGTATATGCAGCTTTGGGATTTTCGAACAAATTGAAATTCAATTCGGAAGTATCCGCACAACCAAAAATATTAGAAATGATCGTTTCAATCCGTTGAGCGCCGTTCGCCGTAAACTTTTTAGACACACTAGAATCCGAATAGGTACTCGCGTCAGAGAAGGTCCATAATATATTTGGAATGGTAGCCGCTAATAAATCATCTACCTTAAATGAAGAAGCATTATTCAAACACGAATCGCTATTGATCTTCGTAATTTGCGTT
>CBFHXF010000084.1:0-6377 GCA_965659745.1 Bacteroidia bacterium | reverse complement strand
TGTTCCGCAATCAAAACCCATACGAGGCGACAGCCGAGTATCCCGCGAGGCGCTAGCCGAGTATCCCGCGAGCGAAGCGAGTATCCCGCGAGCAAAGCGAGTATTATTCAATTATAACAGCCCTATGCACCATCCTGCCATCTGCAAGCTCCACGCGCACCACATAATACCCTGCAGTTAGCGCGCTCACGTCGAATCCCTCTTCGTTTTCAATGGAAATCTGCTGTGATACGGCTTCCCCCGAAACAGAAAATAACTGTACCTTGGCCGATCCGTTAACCCTTACCTGTAGCCAATCGGTGGCCGGATTCGGATAAACTTGAATCGATTCTAAGTCTAATTTTTCCTGCGAATTTTGAGCCACAGGCTTGCATAACCCCACCGCAAAAGATCCTTTTTTATCGGCGGTGTTCTTTTCGCCACCCGTGAAGGAATATGTGTAATAATAGTAAATCGTGCTGCCCGCGGCTGCCGTAATTCTGAATGCCACGTTGGGTTTCACAATGTAACCCGGCATGCTGTTCATGTTGGTGCTGTAATATAAAATACATGTGGGCGTGCCCGTTCCGGATTTTTTAGGTACAAATGTGGCCGTTGGATTGCTTTTGTCGTTCGAAAAAACCACATCAAAATCGCCATTTGACGATGGGAATCGACAAGAAGGCAACTCATCGACTTTCACCAAAACCATTGAACTATAAGTCACAGCCCCACTATCGTCGGTGGCCTGAGCTAATAATTGATAGGTTCCGGCCGACCAAGTTTTCGTAAACTGATAAGGGGCTTGAACACTGCTGTCGCTCGGCACGCCATTCACCCACAAAGTCACTTTAGCAACCGATCCGATCAAATCAGAAGCCGCTACCTTAATGGTTAACGCTTGATTTTCCCAAATTTCAGTACCGTTCGATGGAGACGAAATGGCCACACTCGGAGGCGTATTCGCATCTTCGCTCACTACAATAAATACCTCGTCTTTGTCGAAATACGTACCGTCGCTTACTTCCAGTTGACATTTGTAAACCCCCTTTTCAAAACCAGAAACACCGGTTTGTGCGTTGGTATGATCGACCATAGTCAATTTTGACGGACCGTATAATTGTGTCCATTTATACGTCAATGGCGCTGTTCCGCTGCTACCTGAACCCTTTAAATCGAAGGTATTATCGGTTGGATTGACCCAAATATTGGTTCCGGCCTCAGCTATCGGATAATCGATATTCAAATCGGACTTTTTGGTAAACGTTAATTTTCCTAGATTAAACCTGCCACCTACAAAATTCAAACGCAGGGTATGAATGCCCTTTTTAAGGGGTACGCCGGTTACGGTTTTGGTAGACCATTTTTCCCAGCCACCGGAGCTTGTAAAGCTGATATTCTTGGCAATTTCTTCGCCGTTCAACTCCATTTGAATCGGACCCGAAGAATTTTCATTGCTGGCATACCTAATTTGCACATCGTAGCGACCTGATTCGGTAACGTCTACCGTATAATCCATCCATTCGTTCGGATCGATCCACGTTACTATGGCGCCTTCGGTGCCACCGTTAGACGCATCTACGTATTCTTCGGGACGGAAATCGCCCAAATTGCTCCTACTTAAATCCAAATAGGTCAATCCTTGGCCCACTCCCCCTTCGAATTCATCAAAATGTCCTGATTGGATTGAGCCTGGAATTGGCGGGATATTTCCCCCGAAAGCCTTGGTTTCACCCACACGAACCCGCACGAAATTGCTTATGGCAAACGCAGAACCTTGATACATTCTGGCGCTCAAATCGTTCCAGCCGAGCTTCAATGCCGGTGTTTTCAATTTGAAAGGCGCCGTGGTAACTTGACCTATCGAATCGCCACCGTTATAGAAAACTACCCGATCGGGTGTGCCTTCTTCAATAGCCAATTCCAAATTTACAGATCCGTTATAATACGCTTGGGGGAAGTCGCTTTCGAGCTTCCCTTTAACTTGAATATCTTTATTGGTGGCCAAATCAGAAGGCGCCACTTTTAATTTAAAGCCATCTGAAAATGTAACATAAATGGTGTCTTTGGAGTAGTTCTTCGCCACATAGGTTTTATCGCCATTGTGATTAAAAGCCACGGCCAAAGGATGATTGCTTTTTATCGATGTATCCAATCTTCCTAAGGCATTCAGCGCATGCAGCCAATGGTAGGTTTGGGCATCGGAAATGCCGAATTTTAAATTTCTATTGGGAAACGAATTGTACATTTTGATGGCACGCGGCGCATCGATAAAGGCCAAGTACGACCAATACACATCATGCCATAGGTTATCATTGGCTTGATTGGTTAAAATACCCGTATTCTTGGCCATTTCGTTCCAAAGGCGACGTACATAAGTGGTATCGTGGGCTAAATATAAACTTCCCCCGTGAATGGGATAGAGTTCAATGCCGTAAGACGCGGCAATATCGGCAGTCCAAAACGTACCGTTATCGTAAGAATTTCCCCATACGCGAGAAACCAAAGCGAAAGCTTGGTTGGCGGCGAAATTGCGTTTGTTTTTGTCAAACCAATATTCTTCAACGGCCGCCTGTTCGGTGGCGTAAAGATAAATTCCCAAGTTTCTGATGGCAGTATCTCCAATTACACTTCCCCAGTGAATTAAAGACGAATTGAACTGCATGCTCTCCGATGTGCTTTCTTGGTCGTTTCCTTGAGGGAAACTCGCAAAACCGTTGGCCCAGCAATGGCCTTGATAGGGATTGAAGTTGCGCAAATGAGAGAATAAGGGATCGTTACGATCGGTGCTGGCGGCATCGCGCACCAATAAATTGATCATTGCGCCCCATTTGGCGGCCCAACCGGGCTCAAACTCTTCTAAAAAGGATGCGGCGTGAATGAAATATCCCCAGTGAAAATGGTGATCGTTAAGATTGTTATCTTGTCCGTGTCCGGCAGGATATCCCAAAAGCGACTTCCAAGTACTGTCGTAATAGAAAAGGAATGCCCTTTCGCCTGATTCGGCGCTAAGCCAATCTTCCAAGCGGTTTTTCACCGTTTTTACTATTGTAGAAACGGCTTGATCTAATTGCATTTCGTGGGCGATTCGAGCGGTTTGAATGAGTCGGTTCATCACCTGTCCTTCATTATACGAATCGGTCCATTCTGCCAAACCATCGTTCATGATGGATTCAATTTTATCCTTTAATTCCAAGGGATTGAAATCTTTACTGTACGGATTTACATAGGGAAGCGTCGGCAAAATGCCGCGGAAAGGATGTTGAGTAGCGAATGAATTGCCGCTAAGCATTTTTAAGTCGCCCCGAACGGTTCTATAGCTAGTCGAAGTTAAATCCGACGTACCTTTATATAAATGCGCCCATTGATGGGGTAAAAGTCCCATTAACATGGCCGAATCTGTTCCTTCTTTTACGTCTACATCAACTTTAAAATGGGTTTCTACCCTACTTTGAGCTTCATTATAGTGATAAGATGAAAGGGTATTTACCGGAAATACGAAAGCATATTTTTCGTAATTATCGGCGGCCGTTTCCAAATTTGAGGAATTATGTGGCAACAGGGCCATGCTCCAATAATTCTTTCCGTTCAAGCTAGAAGTGAGCACCGTTCCGTTTTGTGTCCAAGTAGAACCACTGGGTCCGTAAACGACAAAGTCACCGCCATTTCGAGCATTTTCAATGATTACCCGGTTGTTTTTGATGGTAACGGTTCCTGAATTCACGGTTATTTGAGCGGTACTTTGAGAATCCTTTTCAAAATAGAGGAAAGGCATGCCCACACCGGTAGTGGTTCGGAAAATAGAATTCTGCTTTTTCCAACGCATTTGGATGGTCCAATCCGAAAAATCAGAAATTTCTGCTGCGGCAGCCGACATGCCCGAAACGCCCATGATAATGGGTTGGATATCGTCGATTACGCCCCAGGGAATATAGGTTACCACCAAACCGGTAGACACGGTTTTCATGGTAAACGGATAATTGAAAAGGTTGTCGCAATGGGCATTTTTGATCTTTGCCGACCACCAATCGTTGCTCGGAGGGGGTTTTAGGGCTGCTTTTTCGACCGTAAATGGTTTTCCCGAGGGAAATCCGTTACGACCGGCGGCATCCGTTCCAGGGAACCGGTTGGTATAAGATCCGCTTCCAACGGATATAATTTGGGCTTGTACCTGAGAAATCACTCCCAAGGTCAGAACCCAAAGGGTCCGTTGTATGTATTTATTCATCTTTTTAGTCTTTACTCGAAAAACGCCATCCGTTTCTCAGATTTATTTTTTGATTTAGATCTTTTACCATGATGGTAAAATCGCCTTCTTCTAAAACCCGCACGCCCTCTTTATTTATGAAGCTCAATTTCTTAAGGGGTATCCACGTAAAGGTATAGGTATAGGATTGTCCAGCTTTGATTTCCACTTTTTCAAACGCACACAACTTTTTCACGGAAGGGGTGATACTCGCGTATTCGTCGCGGAAATACACCTGAATCACTTCTTTGGCTGTTTGGGTGCCGGTATTGGTAACCGTAACGCTCACGCCGATATGCTCTTCTTTATCTGAATACGTCACTTTCAAATCGCTGTATTTGAATTGGGTGTAACTCAAACCATGTCCGAAATCGTACAATGGGTTATACGCGTTTTTGCCAAATTTGGTATCGTTATCTTCCGTAGGTTTGCGATCGTAATGCACGATATCGCCGGCCGCTCTTGGATAGGTAAAAGGCAATTTCCCGCTCGGCACTACCTGTCCGCTGATGATTTGCGCCAAGGCCTTACCTCCTTCATCACCGGGTAAATAGGTGTGAATCACGGCCGAACATAGGGTATCTAAATGTGTGATGATTCTAGGTCGGGCCAGCGCTAATACCAAAATGGTTTTAGCTCCTTTGCGTTTGCGTTGTTGTAAAAACTGCAAATCTTTTTCAGGAATTTCGAATTTCAGGTCGGTGATATCTCCGGGAATTTCGGTAGCGGCTTTTTCACCGATGCAATACACCAAAACCTCATCCTTTTTTATTTTCTTGGGGAAGCCTAAAGACACCTGTTTTGTTCCGAATACTTGGGAAATTCCCTCAAAAAACGTGGGTTTATTGGGAGTTTGATAGGCATTGGCATCGCCACCTTGCCAGGTATGCGACCAAGCGCCATTTAAAAGGGTTAAATCGTTGGCGGCGTTACCGGCTACAAAAATTTTCACATCCGATTTTAGGGGCAAGGTTTGGCCCTCGTTTTTAAGCAATGTGATGGATTCTAGCGTGGCTTCTAAGGCTATATCGCTGTGCTCTTTAGATCCTAATAAGGGATACGACTTATCGAATTGCGATAAGGCAAACGGAGGATACAATAATTTTTTATATGCATCGAATACCGGCTTATCCCATAAACCAAGGGCTTTTTTAACCAAAAGAATGCGGTACACCGATTGTTGCAAACGCAGTTTAGAAATCCGGCCTTCGTTTACCAATTCGATCAGTAAATCGTTGAATTTGAAGTCTGATGGGGTCATCGACATGTCGATACCCGCCATGATGCTCATATAAACGGCTTCTTTGAGGGTTGCCGCCACTTTGTGTGTGTGGTGTAATTTGTAAATATCTTCCCAGTCGGTTACGGCAATACCGGTAAAACCCAATTCTTCTCTAAGTAATTTGGTGAGGATGTCGTGGTTGGTATGTACGGCTACCCCGTTCAATTCACCTGAATTGATCATGGTGGTTAGGGCGCCCATTTTAATGGCTTCTTGGAAGGTGGGCAAATAATATTCGCGCATGGTGCGATTATCGATCCATGCGGGTGTGCGGTCTTTACCGCTCAAGGGATACGAATATCCTAAAAAGTGTTTCATGCAAGCCGCCACTCGAAACTCGGGCTGATTGTCTTGATATCCTAATATCGCGGCACGGGTGCAGGCCTCTGCGAGCATTACGTCTTCGCCATAGGTTTCGAAGAATCGCGACCATAAGGGTTGGCGGCCTAAATCTAATACGGGAGAGAAATTCCAGTGGATTCCGGAAGCGCGAACGTCATATGCGGTAATTTGGGCGGCTCTTTGGACTAGGCCGGGATTCCACATCGCAGCTTGTCCGATTTGCTGCGGGAATAATGTAGCTCCTTTGGTATAATTAGCACCGTGTATGGCATCGATGCCATAGATAACCGGTATTTTATGGTTGTTGTAATCTATATTGGCTTGTTGAATTCCTTTTTGAATTTCTATCCATAATTCACGGGAAATGGTTCCTGAACCACAACCTACGTTTAATACAGAGCCTACGGCATATTTTTGGAAGGCTGTTTTAAGTTTTTCCTTGTCTAATGTTTGCGGATTTTTAAGTGCGCAAATATCTCCTTCACAAATCAAGGCAAGGTCTATTTGCGTCATTTGTCCGACCAGCTC
>CBFHXF010000083.1:0-6472 GCA_965659745.1 Bacteroidia bacterium | reverse complement strand
ATCTGTCAGCGTTGTCATTTACAGGGAAATAACGTTTTAAAAGAGGGTAAACATTTCGACGATTTCAGGCCGGGAATGGCACTGAAAGACGTGTTTGAAATTTACATGCCGAAGTACGAAAACGAGGACTATTTTGTGATGGCGGGACATGCGGATCGCTTTCAAAAAAGCGCGTGTTTTATAGGTTCTAATAAGGGAGATGCCGAGGCGTACAATCCAAATTTAAATTTCACGTGCATCAACTGTCACAATCCGCACGTGAGCGTTAAGGCCACTAATAATGAGCGCTTTAATAATACGTGTATGGGATGCCACCAAGCGGAAAGCAAACGCAGTGCGCTGCACGATTGTAAATTGCCGAAAGCGAAGCGCATTCACAAGGCGGGCTGTGTGGGATGCCATATGCCAGGAAGCAGTGCGGAAGACATTCCTCACGTGATGGTGCACGACCATAAAATTCAGCGGCCAAAAGCCACAGGCGATTTAGAGAGTAACAAGGGAAAGTTGTTGGGATTGTACGCGGTTAATAATCCAACACCCGATGCCAAAGATGAGATCCGGGCTTATTTGAGCTATTTTGAAAAATTCGATCCGAATCCCTTGTATTTGCAAAAAGCCGGGAATTTATTACAAAAACATCCCGATGCGTATACATCGCGCATTCACGAGGCCTATTTAAAGGGCAATTTTAAAGATATCGTATTGCTTTCTAAACAGTTGAAAGACCCTATAGATGCATGGACATGCTATCGCATTGCGAAAAGTTACGATCAGCAACAGCAGTTAAAATCGGCATTGGAATGGTATGAGAAGGCGCGAGAATTGCAAAACAAAGAGCCCGATTTTGTTGCAGAATTCGCAAATGCATTGATACGAGATCGACAACTCGTAAAGGCGAAGCAGCTATTAGAGCAACAGTTGAAAGGGGTGCAAAAGCATGAATTGACTTGGATTAATTTGGGATCGGTATATTTTCTTGAGGGAAATAAATCGCAGGCTAAAAAATGTTACGAGCGCGCATTGCAATTGAATCCGCGAAACAAGCAAGCGCATTTGTATTTGTCGGAATTATACGATTCTGTCGGCGACATGGAAAAGAGTCGCTTTCATAAACAACGATCTTAGGGGAATTGTTATTTTTTTTCGAAATTTGTAGAAGATGTTAGATAAATTTGGGATTGCGAAAGTCATTGCACGGGAGCTGAAAGACGGCTATTATGTAAATTTAGGAATTGGCATACCTACGTTGGTAGCCAATTATATCCCTGAAGGTATAGAGGTTATTTTACAAAGTGAAAATGGCTTATTGGGAATGGGTCCCTTCCCTATTGAAGGCGAAGAAGATGCCGATTTGATCAATGCCGGAAAGCAAACCATTACGATGTTGCCGGGTTCTGCGGTGTTCGATGGAGCCACAAGCTTTGGAATGATCCGCGCGGGCAAAGTAGATTTAACGGTATTAGGGGCGATGGAAGTGAGCGATACCGGCGATATTGCCAATTGGAAAATACCGGGCAAGATGGTGAAAGGCATGGGAGGCGCAATGGATTTGGTGGCATCGGCGAAAAACATCATTGTGGCCATGCAACATACCAACAGAGATGGCGAAAGTAAGCTGTTGAAATCCTGCACCCTTCCTATTACAGGATTAAAATGCGTAAAGAAAGTGGTAACAGAATTGGGTGTTTTTGACATTACAGAGCGGGGTTTTGAGCTTAGGGAAATAGCCCCAGGGGTTACCATCGATGAAATTCGCTCGAAAACGGAAGGTCGCTTGGTAATAGAAGGCAATATTCCAGAAATTCAACTTTAAAAACAATTACGATGACCGTTCAACAGCCAGAGACAAAGCCAGAGCTGTTATTGTTATACGACGGTCATTGCAATTTGTGCAATTGGGCGGTGGCGTATGTATACCGCAACGATCGGCGCAAGCGCATTCAAACACAATCCCTGCAGTCTTACAAGTTGCCTTTACCTGAAGGTTTAAACCTGGTGGAAGGCATACCCGATTCGGTATTATTTTATGCCAACGGCAGGTGGCATGACCAAAGTACGGCGATACTGGAGTTGATGAGTGCATTAGGAGGGGTGCACCGTTTTTTTCTCTTGGGATATGGAATTCCGGCCAATTTAAGGAACGCGATTTACCGATGGGTGTCGCGGAATCGATACCGATGGTTTGGAAGACGGGATCGGTGTTAGGGGTATTTGAGTACGTCGAGCACTAGCTGTGTAAAATCCCCCAAAAAGAGTACATTCTAATCATTTAGAATGGGTCTACACCTTACACTTTACACCTTACACCCTCAACTCTCAACTCTCAACTCTCAACTCTCAACTTTTTCGACAATATTATCCGCAAATATCTATTAATACCCGATGAACATCGGCATGTATTCAAGAGTATAAATGTTAAGATTGCGGTCAACCCTAACCGAATCCTTTTCATTTTTTCGAAGGGGTTTCGGAGCATTAAAACCGATACGACTAACCCAATTTTGATGATTTCGAAGGTTAAAATTTCGATTTGAATTATCCATTAAAGGATTTACCAACTTTTGGAGATTTCTTTTAAAAAATCGATTGTTATTCAAATCATCTAAGTACGTCATCTCAACATGTCGCAGGATTGAGGCCTTTAATTTCGAATCATGTATCGCTCTAGTCGGAAAAATAATATTCCCATTACACCCATTGAATAAAACTAAAATCAACAACGAATACAAGCCAGTATATAAGAATGTGCGCCTTTGCATATCATGTTTCTTATGGCAATATTAGAAAATGACCGTGAAACCCGGTTGATAGAATTGTATCACGATTATTTCATGACTAATCCGTATATTGGCTGATTTTAGTAGGAGCTCATTTGACTTTACCGATAATTACCTAGAATATTTATTTACGATTGGGTAAAACCAAAACGTTGCTTTATATGACCAAGTCTACTCCCCCACTTTTACCGCTTCAATTATTCATAATTCAAACAAAGAAATCGTGAAGGCATTCCCAATATTACATAATTTGAAACGTATCATTAGAAGTATATTGCTGATTTCATGGACCATCTTATCGCAAAAATATCACCATCCCATTGGAATTAATTTTAACTCGAATGATACATTTATATCATGCCCATTGTTTTTTTTTATATTTCCTTTGTGGTTTAACCATAAACTAAACACATGAGCACACAATCACATCTTATTTCTTTAACAGAAGCTGCTGAAATGACGCACGCTTTTCAAAATGCTACTCAATTTCAAGGATTGACTGTAGCCTGCATGATGGATAATAATGCGTATGAACAAGTTATGAATCAACCCGATTGTGCGGGTGTTCGAACGTATTTCGCTTTAGATGAACTTAATAATTTAACCATTGTAGTAGTGGGTGTTGATGCACAGGGAAATGATATTAGCACTGGCCCAATTATGGAAAGAGCTTATCGTTGTCCAATATTATGCCATAATAACTCACCACTTATGAAATGATAATCTATCCGTATTTAGAATTTTTTCTATTATTAGTTCTCACCATCAGAATTTACATTTATTCTCGTGTAAATTTCGATGTTGTACGATCTAATTTCGAAATTTTTCTGTATCTATTAGCGGTTTTTACTAACAGTTTATTATGCATTATTTTTGGTGAAACCAAATCGATTACTATTGCATTTGACGTTATTTTCCCAATGACAATAATAATTCCAATATTAGCTAGAAAAAATAGCAAATTATATTTATTTTTATTACTAGGTTTTATATTAATTTCCTATTTTGCACTGGTCCCTACACAAAATATAATCCGATATTTCCTCTACCTATTTTGTATGACTATTTTATTTATGTATTCTATCAAGCTCGCATTAGGATCCGGCAAGGAATTAAAAAAATCTCCTATGTATTTATTATTAGCCTTGGATTTTTTAATAACCACAATTCTTCAGCAATTATACGGGCTGAAAATCAATTGGGAAGATTCACAATATGTCGGTTTTGTGGGTATTGTTGTATTGTCTTTCTATTTAATTAATTTAATATTAGCCAATGTCTATATCAGGAGATTCTTTATTAATTAGTTTGTCACTAATTTTAGTACCAGCATTGATCGCCCTTATAGGCACTTTATTGTATAGTTATTTTGTAATAAAAAGATATAAAAATGTATTGGGTAGATTATTTCATAGTAGTTTTCGAGGAGTAGATTCAGAAAGGAAAAGAATAGCCTCGGAACTGCATGACCATTTAGCCGTTCATTCCATAGCATTTACAGAAGATTTTAATAATTTAAAACTTAGACTAAATGGCCATGATTTGGAATTGATCCAGCGACTAGAAAATAATTTCAGTATATTCAAATATAAAACGCATCAGATTGTTGAATATATGTATCCCAAAGTACTCGTCGAATTGAACTGGGAATCCAGCTTATCCCTTTTAGCGAATCAACTATCCATTGGGAAAATAAGAGTAACATTTGAGTCACATGCGGATTCAGCGCCCAAGGGCGATTGGCTATATCACACCTATTGGGCAATTCAAGAATTAATATCCAATGCCATACGACATGCGAATATTCAGAACGTTCAAATTACAGCCATAGATGAGGATCAAAAATTTATTCTGTCTATACATTACCGGGCTACTGAAGAAGCAAAAAAATGGATCGCATCAAATTCAAAATTCAAACCGGGTATGGGAACAATGATCATTTTAGATAGGTTATCTATCGTTGATGCTAAAATGAAAATAGAAATAGTAGATGGTGTTGTCACACATTCCATAATATTAAAAAATGAGAATTCTAATATTTGACGATCACGAAGCAATTCAATTATTCGTAAAACAACAAATTGAGCGAATCGTACCTAATGCAGAAATAATACGTTGTTCCACTGTAAAAAGCGCAGAATCTGTAATTGAATCTCCTGAAGGTATAGATTTTGCAATTTGTGATCTTGAAATCAATTCCGGCTCGAATATTTTAATTCCAGAAATGTGTTTTAAGAAGGATATTGCCTTTATGGTTTATAGTTCACACGTAAATAAAGTTTTAATATCTGAACTACAAAAAATCAATGTTAATTGTTATGTATCGAAAACTTCTGGTGTTGATTCTTTAATACGGGGAATAGAAATGTTATTGAACAAACAAAATTTCTATTGTCATCTGGTTGAGTCCACCATGGCGTCCAAGGAAGCTTACAAACTAACAGAAAGATTATCACTCTCTAATGCACAAAAAACGGTACTAGAAGTTATGGCAAAAGGCTTGAATAGAGAAGAAACGGCTAAAATTCTTAAAATTAAAAAATCAACCATTAACAATCATATCGCAAGAGCAAGAGAAATTAACGAATGTGAAAATTTCGAAGAATTGTTAAGACGATATCGATTTTGGGATTCTATTGAATAACTCAAAGTTGTAGGCTCCCCCATTTGATTACAATCCCAAAACAGACATTTTCATTGATTAATGTTTTGTTTTAGGGAAACTTACAAAATCTGTAATATCGCGTCACTTAAGCAGTATTTACGCTGAAGGAGCGCTCGAGCGAAGACCAATAATTGCAAAAAATGCAACAGTTCATACAGAGGCAGATCGGAAAGTAAAAAGGAAAATTGAATACGAGAACTTAGATGCTATCATTTCCACTCGCTACCATGTAAACTCAAGGCGAGGAGCCCAAATCCTTAAATGGCCACGAAGCCTTGGACAGTCTCATATTTGTTCGTGGCAGCGAGTAAAGCGGAGGAAATGGAAACGGTGGGCCGATTATTAACCCGTGTATTGAATAGAAATTTAAATTAATGTACGTCATTACCCTCACTCCTTCAACCATTTCCCGGAATCTTGACGCATCTCCGCTCCTCTTTTGAACACCACCCTGTACACGTTTACGCCCGCTATTGGACTCCCTATTTCCGACCCCTTCAAGTCGTACCACCGCATGTCCACCAACTCCCAAGCGCTGTTTAAAATCATCACCTCACCCTGTGAATTGATGCGGTAAACCGCTTCTAAATCTAATTGCTTAACACCCGCATTATCCGTAACCGCTATCATCATTCGTGCCGTATCCCTACAACCCATATTGCTCATTACCCGCAATTCTAAGGGATAATCGCCCACTATTTTGGGATAGCGATACTTGAAAACAAAGGCACTCGAGGTATCGGTCTTACTGGTCGTATCGCCCGCATCCCACAACCATGTCAATTTGGTATTATCATCAATATACGAACTGTGGGTGGCTTGCAATTCCGCTGCATGAATGTTTAGATCCTGCGGACTGCTCATTTGGATGTCTGCCACAGGCGAATGAAATACCCGAACCGTAAAATATCCGGTATCCATACAGCCCGCTAGCGGACCCTCATACCGCACCCGCCAATTTCCTGCAACAATGTCTTTGGGCACCAAATTGCCATTGATAATGCCATAAGACCCCAATTCGGGCGCTTTC
>CBFHXF010000082.1:0-6627 GCA_965659745.1 Bacteroidia bacterium | reverse complement strand
GTCATTAGCTCCGGCGGATATAATGACGGGGTTGCCGTCTTTATTGATGGTTTTTTGTTCTTTTTTTACCGTTGAGGTAGGTTTGAAATACAACTCAAACGTGATGGCTTCGCCGGTTGCCATGCCGCCGACAATGCCCCCAGCGCGGTTGCTGGCCGTGCCAATTTTGCCATCTGTAGAGGTCCACGAATCGTTATTCTCAGATCCAAATCGTTCGTGAGAATGGTTGTCTTCCCCAAAATAAATGCCCTTTACGGCATTCAAATTTATCATATAGAGGGAAATCTGCGCTTGGAGTTTTCTGAAAACAGGAGCTCCCGTGCCCGCTGGAACGCCGGTAATCACGCACCGAATAACCCCTCCTAAGCTATCTCCGTTATGCTTCGCATCAAGTATCGCTTGCTCCATTAAAGCGGAAGTTTCGGTATCCGGACATCTCACTGGAGATTGATCTACATCTTCACGATTAACGGTTTTAGAAACTTGGGCTTTTAGGGTATGAATTTGTTGTACCCATGCACAAATATGTATGGGGCCTAAGTGAAATTGGGCCAAATATTGCTCCGCCAAGGCTCCGGCTGCCACCCAACCGGCTGTAATACGGGCGCTGCTGCGACCTCCACCGCGGTAATCGCGATGTCCCATTTTCAAATCCCATAAGGCATCGGCATGTCCCGGGCGATACACGTCTTTTAAAACGTCGTAATCTTTGGGTTTTTGGTCGGTATTGGGGATCAAAAAAGTGATGGGCGTTCCTAAGGTTTTGCCTTTAAAAATTCCGGAAATAATTTGCACTTCATCGGGTTCGTTACGCGAAGTAGTAAGCGCACTCTGTCCGGGTCTGCGTCTTTGCAACTGTTTTTGAATGGCCTTAAGATCTAATTCGAATCCCGAGGGAAATCCATCCAGAACGGCGCCCACAAAAGGACCATGACTTTCGCCAAAACTGCTTAAAACGAGATTTTTTCCGATTGAATTTGCGCTCACGATACGAAGTTACGAGGGAAGGAGTTCAAAATTACACATTTTAAGAAGTTCCCAATAACCAGGGAAGCTTTTTTCGGTGCAGGCGGAATCATCGATGTGCACGTTTGATATTACCGACGCCCATGGCGCAAACGCCATGGCAATGCGATGGTCGTGGTGCGTTTGTATTAGGAAATCTTCAGGAATATGAAGTTTATGGCCACTCAAATGGTATCCTCCATTTGATTCTTCCCATGAAATTCCCAATTGACCTAAGTGAAACGCAATGCGCTCGAGACGGTTACTTTCTTTGACTGCCAATTTTTCAATGCCGTAGAATGTGATGTCTTTCTGCAAATAGGCATAGGCAGATGCCAATGCAGGTATCAAATCGATGCATTCCGAACCATTGAATTCGGCAGGAACTTCCTCACTTGGTATGTATTCTATAATGGCATCGTTATCTATAAATTCGGTATTCACGCCGAGTTGTTCAAAAATAGAAACAGCGCGATAGTCGGCCTGCAAAGAATTGCGATTTGCGCCAATAATTCGGAATTTATTTTTTGTAAAAATCGCCAAAAGATAGACGAAACTGGCGCTCCCCCAGTCAATTTCTATGTCGAGGTGCATCGCTGTGCTTGGGCTTCCCTCGATAATAATTTCAGAGTTGCTGATATCAACGGTAAATCCCCATTTGCGGAGCACATCGGCGCTCAAATGTATGTAAGACCAACTATGCAAAAGTCCGTTGACCAATAATTTCGGGATGGGTTTAAGGGCAGTAATTCCGAGCATCAATGCCGAAATGAACTGACTGCTTTCTTGGGTGTGAATTTTCCATATTGGCTGCGATTGGGTAATGCCTTGGTGCAGGGTGAGCGGGAAAAATCCGGGATTTTCGAGATACTCAATAACGGCACCCTGTTGTTGCAGGGTATGAACCAAATCGGCTATGGAACGCTTTTTTAGACTTGCATTACCGGTAAGGGTCTTGGTTTGATGGGTCACTGCAAAATAGACCAAGGCAAATCGGGAAGGGGTTCCGGCATCTTGAAAATCGATGACGGGGGTATCTGCTGTGAGTGCATTTTGTAATATTCGGGTATCCCTAGAAATCGATAAATTATCAATTTGAGCGGAATTGGGATGCAGATATTGCAGCAATAAATGCCGGTGGGAAAGACTTTTAGAACGCGGTAAGGTTACCGTGAGGGTTTCGGACGATTCGTTGGGCGAATGTTTAATCGACTGATTCATGCAACGCCGTGGCGTATTTAGACAAAAAGGCTTGGATATCGGCTTCCGAGATTTCAACGTCGTAGGAAGCATCACCAACGGATTTTAGCAGACTAAACTGAATTTTTCCATTGTGGTTCTTTTTGTCGTGCATTAATAAATTGGTCATCGGTTCTACCTCCAATTCGTTCCAACCTGTTTTGGGGAACAATGGAAATACCAATTGCGTTACCAAATCAAGGGTTTCTTTGGAAGTGAAGCCTATTTCATGCCCGAGTAAACATTCCCAATACAATCCATTGGCTATAGCAATGCCGTGATTGATTTTTGGATCTTCAAAATGGGTGGCCTCTATTCCATGGCCTAGTGTATGTCCTAAATTTAATAATTTGCGTTGTCCTTTTTCTTTGAAATCAGTGGCAACTATCGATTTTTTGAAGATGATATTTTCTTTTATCAAATCCATCCAAGCATCGACATCCGAAACGGAAGGTTTACCTTGATTTACCAAATCCATTAACTTCCCTCCTGTTAAAAGGGCATGTTTCATAATTTCTGCCCAACCTGAAAGCAATTCACATTCGGTGAGGGTAGAGAGGAAATCGACGTTGCGCATGATGGCGACGGGATCGGTAAAGGTACCGATAACGTTTTTAGTTCCGTAAAGATTGATACCTGTTTTGCCACCTTCCGAACCGTCAACCATAGATAGCAGGGTAGTAGGAACGTAAATGCAAGGTATGCCACGCATATACACAGATGCACAAAATCCGGTAAAATCCAAAACGGCACCACCACCTACAGCGATGATGAGACTTTTACGGTTAACATTTTCTCTTAGCAAACTTTCCCAAAAATCTTCACAATAACTGAGTTTTTTTGCTTCATCACCATCGGGTAAATGATAGATGATATTATCGATTTTCTTGTAAATCTGTAGTTTCGGCAAACATAATTTTTCTGAAGTTTCAGAAACTACCACTACAATCTTATCGGGCTGGTATTCATTTATATAGGTCTCGATTCTTTGGTCAATCGTTTCAGTACGTACTATCATGATTTTATCTTTTCGTAACGTTGGATGTTGGTGGGATCTAATTCTTTTAAAAGCCTTACGATAATGGTTTTTTCTGCTGTAGTTCCTTCTTTATATATTTCTACGATTTCAGGCCATTTTGTAGTAAAGAACAATTTTTGCAGCAAACTGTTTCGATTCGTTTGTGCGGTTTCTGTAATTTTTTGAAGAGACTCGGTAATTTGTTTTCTCCCTTTAATTGGGTCTTCATAAAATTGATCCAATCCCAAGCGGTGGTATTGGTAATTTAATTCGCGAAATTCTTTGAATCTCGGACTGTTTAAATTCTCAGCTAAATAAAAACGATTTCTAAATCCTTTACCGTCGCCCTGATTCCAACCTGGTTTATTGGTCATTAGATTGACTAGATTCTGAGCTTTGGCAAAGTATTTATCGCCCCCTAATGCCCCGTAACTATCGTGTTCAATGCCCAAAGATATGTAGACATAAAAGGCCATGAGGGTGGTAAGGTCATTCATGTTCATGTTTTCTTGAAACTCGAGGGTCTCAAATTCGCGGTAATTGAATCCTACATCTTCATCATTGAATTGCATTACCGTGGTTTTGTAATTGGATCCATAAACGGGCCGTGTTACTTGCAATTGTGATGTGCCTTGAAATTTATCGTTATCCCACGCATCGATGTTAATGAACAAGGTCATATTAACCTTTTCGTTACTTGCAATATTTTCTTCCGTCCATTTACGGTTATTGATAAATTGCTGAAGGCTGTTTTGTAAGGTTACAAGGATGTCTTTATTAGCAATTTGTACACGCGGAGCTACCACTTGAACGGTAGCGTTGACTTCTTGAGAGAAAAGGGATGCGGGGATTGCACTGCACAATACGAGGGCGCACCAAAACGATTTAATCCAATATTTTCCAATCATCTAATTTCTCTAATAGTAAAGTTGCAATATCGGATTTAGAACGCACATCACTAGCAAATTGTTGATTGTTTTTTGTAAAAATTTTGACACTATTATTAACGCTTTGAAATCCACTGTTTTCGCCTACCGTATTCAGGACGATGGCGTCTAATTGTTTTTTATGCAATTTCTCAAGTGCGTAGGCTTCTGCTTTATGGGTTTCAAGGGCAAATCCGATGCACTTTTGGTGCGCTTGTTTAGAAAGAGATAAGGTTTGAAGAATATCGGGATTTTTGATCAAATCTAATGTCCATTCTTCGTTCATTTTTTTTACCTTTTCGGTTTGAACTTCTTTTACCCGGTAGTCGGATACCGCCGCTGCAAAAATGCCGACATCGCAGGAAGGAAATAGGTTTTGACAGGCAAGCAACATTTCCTGTGCACTCTCTACCCGAACGGTATGCACGTCTTCAGATACCGGTAGGGAAGTAGGACCTAATACCAAGTGTACTTCGGCACCTTTTTCGATAAGGGCATGACAAATTTCAATTCCCATCAAGCCACTGCTGCGATTTCCAATAAACCGCACCGGATCGATAGCTTCATACGTAGGACCCGCGGTAACCAATACTTTTTTGCCTTTCCAGGCATTGTTGGGCGCCTCAAAATAGGATTGTAAAACTGTTACGATATTTTCGGGTTCGGCCATGCGGCCTTTGCCTTCTAATCCGCTAGCAAGCGGACCTACTTCGGCGTCGATTAGGTGAACACCGCGATTTTGCAAGGTTACTAAATGTTCTTGTACCGAGGGATGCAAGTACATGTCTAAATCCATGGCAGGGGCTATCCAAACCGGACATCTTGCCGATAAATAAGTAGTGAGCAGGAGGTTGTCGCACTGGCCGCTAACCATTTTAGACAGGGTATTGGATCCGCAGGGCGCAATTACCATGGCATCGGCCCAAAGGCCAAGATTCACATGGTGGTTCCACATTCCGGTTTCTTCATCGAAGAAATCTACCAAGGCTTGTCGTTCTGAAACGACCGATAAGGTTTTGAGGGTAACAAATTGCAAGGCGCTAGGAGTACAAATAACTTGAACTTCAGCGCCTGATTTTTTAAATAGTCTTACCAGCTCGGGCGTTTTATACGCCGCGATACCGCCACTAACACCGAGGAGTATGCGTTTGTTTTTAAACATGATCCGGTGCGTCCGGAATTCTCCAATAGGTTTTCCCGTCAGCAAATTCGTTCGTTGCCATCAAACTGGGTTTGGGCTGACGTTCGTACATCAAGGAAATTTCAATTTGCTCGCGATTTTCCTGAACTTCTTCCAAATTGTCGCTGTCTTGTGCAAAGGGCTCTAAACGATTTTTAAGCTCCTCTTTTTGCTTTTCAGCAATTTGATCGGCACGCTTAGAAATGATAACCGCCGACAAATAAATGTTTTGGGTTTCTTTCTCAAGATTTTTGAGGTTGCGGGTTTCTGCTGAGGTATGGTCTTTTATGCTCATAAAATTGCTTCTATTTCTTTAATTCTTTTTTGCGTTAAGGCTTCTATTTTTTTTACAGCCGAATAGTGTTCACTTTCTTCCGGATGCGTATATAGATAATCTTGAATATTTTCTAATACCATTTGGAAACGTTCCAAACGTTTTGATTTCACACTGTTCTCGGCATATTGGAACTGGGCATCTACTGCCATCCATTCCAAAGTCTCCCGTTGTTGCATGTCGGGATATAATTTCACCGTATTTTTTGCCGCAACGGCAGCCGATTTGAATTCGCCCATCAAGTAATACTGCTCTGCCATCTCAAACTCTTTCTTCTGCAGTTTGCCGCGCAATAAATCAATGTGATCATTGCATTTTTGAGCATACTCCGAGTCAGGGTAGTAATTGGTAAACATTTGAAGGGCTTCCATTACTTTCTTAGTATCTGCCTGGTCTAAATCGGCAGGACCGATAGCCAAAACGTCGCAGTACAACGACATGTAAGCGCACTCGATTACCCGGTCGGCTTGGGTGAAATTATCGGTATAATCCTTAAAAAATAAAGACGCATAAGGATAGTCTTTCAAATGGTAATACGACATAGCCATGTGGTAATAAACGTTCTCCAAACTATCTCTTACCTTGTACATGTCCCGCAGTTGCTCTAATAACTGAACCGATTTGGCGTACTCTTTTTTGCCGTACAACTCCATCGCTTTCTGCTGCTTTTGAGCAGCGGTGCCTTTCTTGTAGATGCGTTGATACTCGCCACAAGACACCCCTGCAACGGCTACCAAAATGAAAATAAGTATATTGCGCATCCTATACATAGAATCCGCAAATATAGCGAAAATGGTTGATATTTGCTTGGTTTTTAGGCTCAATCGTCGGCTTTTAAAGAACGATAAACGATTTCCAATAACTTACCCCGATACCCTTCTTTGGCCAGTCGATTGATCCTATCATCGGGGAAGGTTCGATTGCT
>CBFHXF010000081.1:0-6727 GCA_965659745.1 Bacteroidia bacterium | reverse complement strand
AACGAGTTCCTATGGAACGGAACCTTTGAAGGTTATTTTGAGAACGAACCCAATAAGAAAAGGGTGATTTCCTATGATTATACAAAATATCACACTTGGACGATACCAAAGGAAAAGTCAGTAATTGGTGTTGAATATGATGTTGAAGGTGTTATGCTCTTTGGATTTCCACAAGCTGACACATTAAGAATTGAAGCTCAAAGGGTAATTGATAAATCTTTTCCGCAATTTTTTAGTTTTAAACAACAAAAATGGGATATGAATGAAAGTTCCAGAATAGCTGACGAACAAATTATGATGATGTCTTCAGGTATCACTTATTTTCATGCTTATGCTGAACCAGCGACCGATGGCAGGCACAAACTTCGCTTAGAGTACAAACATCAAACCGAACGTAATGGAGTAGAAACCACTTACATTTTTCACGGAACAAAACTAAAATGAATTAACAATGAAAAAATCGTCTATCATATTATTAGTCCTATTGGTGAACGCAAGTGGTGTGCACTCTATGGGTATTTATACTAAAGATTCGGTGCAACAAGATTCTCAATCTATTAACCATAGGATATACATTGCATTTAGTGGAGAAAGTAAAATTTATGGAGTAAAACCGTTAAATACTAATTATGAGTTTGATGGATCCATATTATACGCGAGAGATTTTGATCTTTTCAACATTAAATCCATACAAATATCACCAGCACTTGGATATGGTTACAGTAATTATTCATACAGCGCGGCTGTATATAAACAAAACCGAAATCTAGTTTCTTACGGATTATTTATTGCGAATACAATCGGAGAAAAAGGTCAATTAGAGTTAGGACTTCAAGGGCTATTGTTTAATGAAATGGTAAAAATAATCTCAAACCAAGATCGAATAAACTATACATTAAATGGATTTAAGTTAAATATATATTTTGGTGCAAACTTAAAAATGAAATCAAACTATATATGTCCAGTAATTTCCATATCATACATTGAAAGACAAAAATATAGATACATAAATGAGAAAACTAATATTTTATTAAACCTAGGAATACAAATTAAATTATGAAAACTTTTATGTTTATTTTATCGTATATTTACAGTGCGTTTATTATTGCTCCATGGGCTCAAGACCGAGATAGTACAATCGGAGGTATGAGAATGGATAAATTAGGAAACACTGAGTTTCATGGATCAGTCCGCTCAACAAAAATAACAGTTGATGCTACTTGGTGGAGTGATTTTGTTTTTGCTGATGATTATAAACTTCGTCCTTTATCAGAAGTTGAATCCTTTATAATTGTCAACAAACACCTACCTGATATGCCAAATGAAAATGAGTTAATAGATGATGGAATTGACTTTGTATATTATCCAACTTCAAAAACAAATGGAAGCGATAAAGTCTGAAATGGAATTACTTAAAAAATAGCGTTATGAAATTAAAATTAATTGTAATTATTACTGTGTTTACAACCACAAATTTATTTGGACAAAAAGCAGATTCTATTTTCCAGGCCAATCCAAGGAATGCAGTTTATCTTGAATTAGGGGGTAACAGTATACTATATGGATTAAATTATGAAAAAAGTCTTTCAAGGTTCGGGAAACAAACATTTGCGACAAGCCTTGGTTATGGATTTTCTTCGAGTAAATTGGGAGCATTCAATGAAGTTGTAATTCCTATTGAAGTTAAACTAATTAATGGAATTGGTAAAAAAAATCATTTCGAATATGGACTTGGGGCTACATATTATTATGACTCCGACAGACCAGATAATATTGTTAATGGTGTTGTTGTTCAGCAGACTAAACACAGAATGGTTAATTTCATCAGAATAGGATACAGATATACCTCATACAAAGGGCTCTTATTTAGGATTGGTTTAACTCCTTTAATAAGTAGTAAGTCAAAACCTATGGTGAATTTATGGAGCAGTATTTCATTGGGGTATTGTTTTTAATAAATAAAACATGGAAGTAAATAGAATTGATAAAGTGGTACTCATAATGCTTGTGGCTACTTCGTTTTTTGGTCTAAATTCTTGTAAAGACAATTGTATTCCTTGCGACGACCCTACAAACCCGGATTGTGAAAATTATGACCCGTGCTACGGGAAGAAAACGATCAACTCCTTTTTCAAAGTACGACCGGGAGACCGGGGCTTCCCGCCACCAGAGGAATGGTGCGATCTCATCCCCTGCGACACCTTCAATGCAAGCAGTGTGCGATTTGATGCCCCGGACGGAAATCCCGATAACAGTACCTACGAATGGCTGATAGGTACTGAGGCAGAACCCCGCGTAGGAAAAGGTTTTGAAGTGGACTTCAGCAATTATCTCAGTAAAGGCAATTGGGAAAGCCACATAACGGTTACCCTCACCATTCGCACCCCAATGAACAGTTGTTTGGTAAATCCTCAAGACACATTAGTTGTTACAAGTAGAGATTTGTTCTTTACCGAAGAGTCACTGTTTTATAACATTCGGAGCCAAAAACATTTGAAATATTCTGGATTTTTTACCGATAACAAAGACAACAAGATTGTTTTGGAGTTCATACGTATGGACTCTGGTAGTTTTAGAGGATTAAAAGCTCCAATACTTTTAACTGTTGGCGTACCAGGATATGATACTTTGGCTGTAAAAAATTGCAGTGCAGAGGGCTGCACTAATTATCTTCATTCAATAACACGGGTGAGTAATCCTGAGAGTTGTGAACCTAAAGGTATCCATTTATCAATTACTGAGTGGATTTTAAGTGCCGATATGAATAGAATTAAAGTAATTTGGGAATTTACACCACCATCCAGTCGCATTAAGTATGAATTTATCGGAGAACGGTTATAAATAAGAATCAAAATGACAAAGATAGCACAATTCATATTTCTACTGACAATGTCAGTCAATTTATATGCACAGAACAATTGTCCGGCAGACATGAATGCTCCCATCAGTACTTTTTGCGAAGATGGAAAAGGCATCAAAATATCGATGGATGGAAAAGGCCGTGCCACCGATAATATTTAGATCGAACGATTCTGGAAAACTATCAAATACAACCAGATTTACCTCAATCCAAGCGATACATGTCTTGAACTATTTGAAGGAGTTCAGACCTATATCGAGTATTACCACCAGAAGAAGCACCAAGGCATTGGCATGAAACCCAATGACGCTTATTACAAATCTTTAAACCAAAATGCTGCATAATACAGCTCGAAATATTAACTTAACACCACTAACTTTTTGGTCCAACAACTGGGGAGTATTATACAATATGATGACATTTCAACCTAAAATTGGATTCTTATTTTAACAATCTGACTTTAAATAGACAGCAGCAATTCATAAATGTCAACAAACACCTACCTGATATGCCAAATGAAAATGAGTTAATAGATGAAGGAATTAATGTCGCAAATATGCAAGCTTTGCAACAGCAGAAAATTGAGGAACTGACTTTGTATATTATTCAACTTCAAAAGCAAATGGAAGCGATGAAGTTTGAAATGGAATTACTTAAAAAATAGCGTTATGAAATTAAATAAACCCTTTCTAGTAATTTTCTGCTTAGGAAACCTAGTTTTTATGAATGCTTGTAAACACGATTGTATTCCTTGCGACGACCCTACAAACCCTGATTGCAGTAACTACGATCCGTGTTATGGTAAACACAGAGTGACTGCAGATTTCTATATTTACGAAAATCACCCCGATTTAAATCCAGACCGTGGTTGGGAATACTACGATACAGACACGCTGCTTGGTCAATCCGTTCTTCTAGTGGCAAAAGAAACCAAAGATAAATATGGTCAGGATGTAAACTATACTTGGCTTATTGGCGGTGAAACCATAAGCGGGGTAAAATCAGTAACTCGCTACGCGTTTCCTGCAAATGTGAAAATCCCTGTAACCTTAATTGTAAGCAAAGAACCACATTTAGAATGTTATCCCGACGATGACGGAAAGGACACTCTAACGCGCTATATGGTTTTCCCATCAATGTCTAAAATTACACCAAAGTGGCAAGGGGAATATATTGGATACAATACTGACAAACCAAATGAACAATTGCATATTTCTCTATATACCAGGGATACCACTACAGGCTCTACTTCAAGATTCCCTAGGCTAAGTGGATTACCCAACGCAGGTTGCCAATGGCAGTTGCTTGATTTATCAACTTTTGGTTATGAACAACTGCAAATCAAAGCAAATGGTAATTTTGATTGTCAAAGTATTGAGGGGCTTTTTCGAGTGTTTGATAATGACAGCATTTACGCTAAATATACCCAAATGAAATTACCTAATGGTAATTACAATGATCGAGAAGAAAAAGTATTTATTGGTAAACGTATAAAATAAAAAACACGAAAAAGTGCAAGCTCCCCCAAAAAGCGTACGTTTAAACGTTAAGAATTGGTCTACACTTTAAACATTACACATTACACCTCCCCTCTCAACTCTCAACTCTCAACTCTCAACTCTCAACTTTTTTGACTATATTATTGGCAAATACTTGTTAATATTATTATCAATTGATCTACCATTGCCACTCTTACTTCAGCTTGCGCTACGGCTTAATGAGTCCAGAAGATATCATTCGTTGGGCCCAAAGCCAGTCGGACCTACTCCAACAACCCGTGTCGGTGTTATTGGCCGACATCAACAATGTAAGCGGCGTAACAAATTTCCTCAAGGAAGCCCAACGACATCCCAACGTGCACGCCCGTGTGGGTGTAGAGGTTCGCAATGGCGATGAAACGCTCTACCTGCTCATGGCCGAATCGCATCAAGGTTTTGCCGCCGTGAACCGCTTCCTCAGTGAACACCAATTGGCCCAATTGCCCTACCCTATCAATCCGCCCGTGATGCCCGAGGTATGTTGCATCTATCCTTATTATAAGGTATCGGCGCTGAAGCCGCGCGATTTATCGCGCGGGGCCATGGTAGGCGTAACGCAGCGCGACATTCGCAAGCTCTCTCTTTCGGCTTGGAAACACCATCCCGAACGACTCCTCGCCTACCACCGTGCCACCTTGCGGCATGCCGAAGACCTGAAAACGCATACCCTCCTGCGCTGCATCGCCCATAACTGCTTGATCAGCAAACTCAAACCCTTGGCCACCGCTTTCGCCCACGAATTACTGCTACCCTTGAGTGAATTATACCGCTCTTTTGAGGCATATCCGCAGCTCATGCACCAAGCACATGCGCTCACGGAACGCAGCGCCTGGTCTTTCGAGTTTAATATCCCCCAAAATAAAAAAAACTACACCGGCGATGCCGACGAGGATTATCGAATGTTGCGTGAATTGGCTTTAGAAGGACTCAAATACCGGTATCCGAAATATACGTTCAAGGTTACAGAAAGATTGGAAAAGGAATTGAAATCGATCTACGAACTTGGATTTACCGCTTATTTCTTAATCAATTGGGATATCTGTCGCTTTGCCCGCGAAAAAGGCTTCTTTTACGTAGGTCGAGGCAGCGGGGCCAACAGCGTGGTGGCCTATTGTTTGCGGATTACCGACGTAGATCCGATTGATTTAGATCTCTACTTTGAGCGTTTTATCAATCCGTTTCGAAGCAGTCCGCCCGATTTCGATTTAGACTTTTCCTGGCAGGATCGCGATACGGTTACCGCCTATATTCTTCATAAATACGGTACTACCAACGCTGCGCTTCTAGCCACCTATAACACCTTCCAAAACAATGCCGTTGTGCGCGAATTGGGTAAGGTTTATGGCCTTCCCAAGAGCGAAATCGACGCCTTATTGGAACGTCCCAGTTACTATTCCCCCAAAAACTTCGAAGCGTTTGCCCCAAATAAAAATGACGTGTACAGCACGCCCGGCATGGGCCATCGACCCCGGAATCGGCAATTGGGCGCAGCCGCTTTTAACGATTATGAAGGCGAAACGGAAGACAAAGAATCGCTGTATCGCGAACTATTATTGCATGCCCATAAAATTCACGATTTGCCCAATTATCGGAGTTTGCATGTGGGCGGAATTTTGATATCGGAAGTATCGATTTATCATTTTTCGGCCTTGGATTTGCCCCCGAAGGGATTTCCATCGGTGCAATTCAGCATGTTGGAAGCGGAAGATTTGGGATTGGCCAAATTTGACATTTTAAGTCAGCGTGGACTCGGACATATCAAAGATGCCGTGATTTACATCAAGCAAAATCAAGGTATTGAGGTAGATGCCCATCAAATTCAGCATTTCAAAGACGATCCGAAAATTGCCCGTATGATTGCGCACGGCAATACGATGGGCTGCTTTTATGTGGAGAGTCCGGCCATGCGACAGTTGCTGCGCAAGCTGCGTTGCAAAGACTATCTGACCTTAGTGGCAGCGAGCAGCGTGATCCGTCCGGGTGTAGCCCGCAGCGGCATGATGCGCACATTTATTGAGCGGCATATCGATCCCGAAAAACGCAAAGAAGCCCACCCTACCATGCAACAAATCATGCCCGAAACCTATGGCATTATGGTATATCAAGAAGATGTGATACGGGTGGCGCATGAATTTGCGGGATTGGGTTTGGCCGAAAGCGACATTCTACGTAGGGGCATGAGCGGCAAATTCCGATCTCGCGCCGAATTCGAGAAGGTACAGCAGCAATTCTTCTCCCAAGCCCAAGAGAAAAAGCACCCGAAAGCCTTGATTGAAGAGGTATGGCATCAAATTGAAAGTTTTGCAGGATACAGTTTTGCAAAGGGACA
>CBFHXF010000080.1:0-6785 GCA_965659745.1 Bacteroidia bacterium | reverse complement strand
CTCTTCGTATTAATAATAGTGGCTGTTAACTATCAACGGCAAAATACCCATCAACAATCATTAATTCAGTCGGCCACCGGCTTATATAGGGGTACTCCCTCTGAACGCGAGTTAGTATTAGAATTACTAGAAGAATCTTATCATCCTCAGGCCATTTTTCATGATTTATATATGCAGAAAAAAAACGGCAACTATTTTCAAATTGATCTAATACTCGCTACACCACAAGGTTTAATTATATTCGAAGTAAAGGATTATTCAGGTTGGATTTTTGCCAATGGTCGGTCAACCTATTGGACACAAATAATGGCTTACGGCACAGAAAAATATCGTTTTTATAATCCTATCTTTCAAAATCGCAGGCACGTTGAGGAACTTCGGAAAATTTCACCGCAATTTTCAAAAATACCCATATTTTCCGTTGTTATTTTCTATGGAGACAACGAGTTTAAAGCCATTGAAAATGTACCCGATAACGTTTTTCTTATTAAACCAAGCCAATTATCGCAAACAATTAAAACCATAACCACTACCAATCCAAAAGCGATGTATACAAATAAACAAGAAATTGCTACTGTTTTAAAATTAGCCCACTCAAATGGTGACAACCCATCCATTGTAAATGCACACATTGAATTTGTAAATTCTTACAAAGAGAAAAATAGTATCCCCCATTAAAATCTTTACATCCCTTTTACATTCTCCCTCAACAATACCCGCGGTACTTCGGTAGATTTGGAGCATCATGAAATACACCGCAATCTCAACCCTGGTAATAATAACCTCGGCTACCGCAATTTTTTCTTGTAAAAAATCAGAACCGCCCCAGTTACCCCCTCAAGCAAAAGATACTACGGTGGTGTTAGAACTCGGTCCTCCGGTTGAAACCCGAGCTTCCGTTACCAACTATGCGGCGGCTTTTGCCGGACAAACCCGCGTGGGGAGCCTCACTACCAAAACCGAATATACCTTCAGTGTTATCAATAATACCCTTAAAAACCCATGGGGAATTGCCGCATTGCCCAATGGAAAATTACTCATCACCGAAAAAGGCGGTAGCATGAAAATTCTTACTCCTGAAGGAGAACTCAACGGTACCATTACCAATATTCCCGCCGTTATTGCCTCAGGTCAAGGCGGATTATTGGGATTATGTGTAGATCCCGATTTCGCCAATAACAGAATGGTATATTGGGCATTTGCCGAAAATGTAAGCGGTGGAAGTATTACCTCCGTGGCGAAAGGCCGACTTTCTGAAAGCGAAGACGCTATGGAATCTGCAACCGTTATTTATCGCTCCAATACGCCCTATAACGGCAACTTGCACTTTGGAGCGCGAATAGTTATGGATAAAACCAGACACCTTTTAGTGAGTATCGGCGAACGTTCTGATGCCGGCATCCGAATGAAAGCCCAAGACGTATCCAGCAGCTTAGGAAAAGTAATACGCATTACTACCGACGGCACAGCCGCGGCCGACAATCCCCAATTTAGCGGTAACGGCGCTTTAAGCGAGTTATTTACTATGGGACACCGAAATCCACAAGGATTAGCCGTACACCCCGTTACCGGCGATATCTGGCTCGGCGAATTCGGTCCAAAAGCCGGCGATGAAATCAATTTACTCAATCCTGGAAAAAATTACGGATGGCCGATCATCACCTATGGAATCGAGTATAGCGGACAAAAAGTAGGCGATGGTATCCAACAAAAAGAAAACATGGAACAGCCCGTTTATTATTGGGATCCTGCCATTTCTCCAAGCGGAATGACCTTTTACAAAGGAAACAAAGTTCCCGAATGGCAAAATAACTTATTCATTGGAGCATTAGGCGGAACCCACATTGCCCGCTTACACATATCCAATAATACCGTATTGGGAGAAGAGCGATTACTCGCAAAAGAAAACCAACGCTTCCGCGACGTCACCCAAGGAACAGACGGTGCACTTTACGCCGTTACCGATGCCGGAAGACTCTACAAAATCGACAAAAAATAGTACAAACTTTTATTAATAAAAAATCCCAATGCTCCTTCAAGGTGCATTGGGATTTATCTAATTAATATTGTGCAATTACTCCACCGTAACGCTCTTCGCCAAATTCCTTGGCTGGTCAACGTTGCAACCGCGCATTACCGCAATATGGTAACTCAATAACTGCAGGGGAATGGTGTTAACCAACGGACTTAATGCTTCCATGGTTTCAGGCACCTGAATTACATGGTCTACCAACTTGTCTAATCCTGTATTGCCTTCGCTTACCACCGCTATTACCTTGCCTTTGCGCGCCTTTACCTCTTGAATATTGCTCACCACCTTCTCGTAGTGTTCGCTGTTCGTAGCAATTACCACCACCGGCATATCGGCATCTATCAAGGCTATCGGACCGTGTTTCATTTCTGCAGCAGGATATCCCTCCGCGTGAATATAACTGATCTCTTTTAGCTTCAAAGCGCCTTCTAAGGCCACCGGGAAATTGTAACCGCGACCTAAATACAAGAAATTCCTAGAATCTTTATAGGTTTCCGCCAATTTCACGATCTCGTCGTTCAACAACAATGCCTTTTCTATTTTCTCTGGAATTTCTTCCAAAGCCGACATCACTTTTGAAATTTCTTTATCGCTCATCGTCTTACGAGCCTTCGCAATACCCAATGCCAATAACGTTAATACCGTAACTTGGCTGGTAAAGGCCTTGGTACTGGCTACTCCGATTTCAGGACCCGCATGCGTGTAAGCACCTGCATCGCTCAAACGAGGAATACTGCTTCCTACCACATTACAAACCCCAAAAACCGTAGCACTTTTGCGCTTGGCCAAATCCATCGCCGCCAAGGTATCGGCTGTTTCTCCACTTTGAGAAATAGCCATCACCAAGTCATCGGAAAATAAAACCGGATTTCTATATCGAAACTCCGATGCATATTCTACCTCCACCGGCAAACGGGCAAAATCTTCAAATAAATACTCCGCCACCAATCCGGCATGCCAACTCGTACCACAACCAATCAAAATCAAACGCTTAATTTTTGCCAATTGCTCGGAATATTCTTCCAAACTGCGCATGTGAAAGGTACCGGTCGACGCATTGAATCGACCTCGGTAACTGTCATAAATAGAGCGCGGCTGTTCGTAGATTTCCTTCAACATAAAATGATCGTAACCGCCTTTCTCCAGCATCTCTAAATTCATCTCCAATTCGTGTACGTAAGGTACCTGTACCACATTGTCGATGTTTTTCACAATCATTTCCTTGTTTTCTACGATGGCAATTTCACCGTCTTTCATGTAAATGACCTTTTTGGTATATTCCGCCAAAGGAGTGGCATCAGAGGCAAAGAAATATTCTCCCGCTTCCGATCCAATACCCACCACTAAGGGACTTCCTTTTCTCGCAGCGATGAGGTGTTCCGGATTGTCTTTCGATAAAATAACAATCGCATATGCCCCCACCACTTGCTTCAAAGAAGCGCGAACCGCATCGGCCAAAGACAAACCGGCATTGATCATCACATCTTCAATTAGATGCGCCAAAACCTCCGTGTCTGTTTCGCTCTTGAACGTATGTCCGCGTTGTTCCAAACCTTCCTTTAACGTAGCATAATTTTCAATAATTCCATTGTGAATGATGCTCACTTTACCCGATAAACTCAAGTGGGGATGCGCATTGGCGTCATTGGGCTCTCCATGGGTTGCCCAACGGGTATGTCCCATACCTATAGTGCCAGAAACATCTGCGTCTTTGGTCGCTTTTTCCAAATCCGATACCTTACCCTTGGTCTTAAAAACCCGTAAATCACCGTTCATCAAAGCCACGCCGGCACTGTCGTACCCGCGGTATTCCAAACGCTTCAATCCCTTAACTACTATAGGATAAGCCTCTTTATTTCCAATATATGCAACTATTCCACACATGTTTTATTGTCTATCGTTTTTAATCTTAATAATTTGTAAATCAGAGATTCCCTTTAAATTCCAAACGCTTGCTTCACAGCAGCAACGGCGTTCAATTCTTCCCAAGGGAATAATTTAACGGTAACCGACAACTCATTGTCTTTATTCTTATTAAACACCTTGGTTACCGTTTCACAGGTTCTACCCATATGTCCATAAGCCGCCGATTCCAAATAAATAGGCGTACGTAAATTGAAGCGCTGCTCAATGAAATACGGACGTAAATCAAACTCAGGCATGCCTTTAATTACCTTCGCGATTTCACCGTCGCTCATGCTCACTTTAGCCGTTCCATACGTATCAACGTACAAACCTACCGGTTGCGCTACACCAATCGCATACGAAACCTGAACCAAAGCACGGTCGCACAAACCTGCCGCTACAATATTTTTCGCAATATGTCGCGTAGCATACGCCGCACTGCGGTCTACCTTACTAGGATCTTTACCAGAAAAAGCACCTCCACCATGGGCACCCCAACCTCCGTAGGTATCTACGATGATTTTACGACCGGTTAAACCGGTATCTCCGTGAGGACCTCCAATTACGAATTTTCCTGTAGGATTGATATGGTAGGTGATTTCGGTATCAAATAAGAAATGCAAACGGCTGTCTAATTTTGCTTTAACACGTGGAATCAAAATATTCACGATATCGGCAGCGATTTTAGCCAAAATAGCATCATCTGCCTTATTTTGAGCTTCTTTACTGTCGTTTTCGGGCTTAATAAAATCGTCGTGCTGAGTCGAAATTACAATCGTATCGATACGCAAAGGCTTGTGATCATCGGAATATTCCATAGTCACCTGACTCTTAGAATCCGGACGTAAATAGCCAATTTCTTTGCCTTCACGGCGTAATTCTGCCAATTCTTGCAACAACAAATGCGCCAACATCAAGGGCATCGGCATATAGGTATCCGATTCGTTGGTGGCATAACCAAACATCATACCCTGGTCGCCCGCTCCCTGCTCTTCAGGATTGCTGCGCTCAACCCCTTGGTTGATATCGGGACTTTGCTCGTGAATAGCGCTCAAAACCCCACATGAGTTGGCTTCAAACATATATTCACTTTTGGTATAGCCGATACGTGTAATGACTTCACGCGCTATGCTTTGCACATCGAGATATGCTTTAGATTTAACTTCTCCTGCTAATACTACTTGACCGGTAGTGACCAATGTTTCACAAGCTACCTTACTGCTCGCATCGTACGCCAAAAAATGGTCAATCAGTGCGTCAGAAATTTGATCGGCCACTTTATCAGGATGCCCTTCAGATACAGATTCAGATGTAAAGAAATATGCCATGTATTTTAATATTTTTTTCAAATATACAACGTGCATACCGATTTCTTGAGAAACGGCCCACGGATTTGGTAGACGGCCCTATTTTTTTTACCACCAACCTTTCGGGGGAAATTCCCTAACGGCTGTAACTATCCTATTTCGATTTTACAATCCCACACCCTTAGCCCCTTTTCGGGGGAAATTCCCTAACGGCGGTAACCACCCAATTTTAATACTAATAGCAGATACGCTTAGCTCTTATCCGGGGGAAATTCCCTAACGGCGGTAACTGAAAATTTCACATAAGCCTGCTTGAAATCTTACCGCCATCATTCGGAAAATCTCAGGCTTGAAAGACTTCCCCCGAAACCCAACAAAAGACAAGACTAACTCCAATTGCGATTTCCTATCTTTGTACCTATGTTTGATACGCTTCAAGGTCGAATAGAAAAAGCATTTAAAAATTTAAAAGGTCAAGGCCGCATCACCGAGTCTAACGTTGCCGATACCATCAAAGAAATACGCCGTGCCCTGATTGCCGCCGACGTTAACTTTAAGGTAGCCAAAACGTTCACCGATGAAATTATCGCGAAAGCCAAAGGCGCCGAAGTCATAAAATCGGTTTCACCCGGACAACAATTAACCAAAATTGTTAACGACGAACTCGTTAAACTTTTGGGCGGTAGCACCAGCGAGTTGCAACTCAAAGGTTCGCCAGCCGTTATACTCATTGCCGGTTTACAAGGATCGGGTAAAACCACCTTTACCGGTAAATTATCGCGTTTACTCAAAGCACAAGGACGCAATCCGATGGTCGTAGCCGGCGACGTATACCGACCCGCTGCACGTGAACAATTGCGGGTTTTGGCCGAGCAAACCGAGGTAGCGTACTACACCGAAAACGACAATAACAATCCTGTAAAAATCGCGGAAAACGCCATACGCGAAGCCAAAATCAAAAATTATAACGTTGTTATCGTCGATACTGCCGGTCGTATCGCCATCGATACCGACATGATGAACGAAATTGCGGCCCTTAAAAAAGCGTTAAATCCCATAGAAACCCTCTTTGTGGTCGATTCCATGACGGGGCAAGATGCGGTTAACACGGCCAAAGCCTTCAACGATGTATTGGATTTTACGGGAGTGGTACTTACCAAGCTCGATGGCGATGCCCGAGGCGGTGCGGCTTTATCTATAAAATCGGTCGTTAACAAACCCATCAAATTTGCGTCTCGCGGCGAAAAAATGGATGCACTCGATGTATTCCATCCTGATCGTATGGCTGGACGTATTTTGGGTATGGGCGATGTGGTTTCTTTGGTAGAAAAGGCTCAAATGAACATCGACCAGGAGGAAGCCGAACGGGTAGCGAAGAAAATTGCCAAAAATAAATTCGACTTCGAAGACTTTTTAGCCCAACTCCAACAGATCAAAAAAATGGGAAACATGAAAGACCTTTTGGGCATGTTACCGGGTGTGGGAAGCAAAATTAAAGACCTCGATATCGACGATAACGCCTTTAAAGGAGTAGAAGCCAT
>CBFHXF010000079.1:0-6850 GCA_965659745.1 Bacteroidia bacterium | reverse complement strand
TCCCGACCAAAAAAAAGCCCAACGCGTAGCGTCGGGCTTTTTTTATGCCGCGAATCCAAACGAAGTTTGAGAGAGCGTGCATGAAAAAAGACCGATGAGCCGCACAGCGGCGATGGGCTTTGACTTTGAGGCTACCCCCTAGGAGATCATGGAATAATCTCGCCATCCCGACCAAAAAAAAGCCCAACGCGTAGCGTCGGGCTTTTTTTATGCCGCGAATCCAAACGAAGTTTGAGAGAGCGACTGTTCACCCCTACCCCTGCGGCGCCTTCGACATATCCATGAAAAAAATCTCCCAGGTATGTCCATCAAAATCCTCTAAGGTTCGCTGATACATAAATCCATAATCGCGCGCTTCATTTGGCTCAAAACCTCCTGAATTTAAGCCCGCTAACATCATAGCATCCACAGCCTCAATGCTTCCAAGTGATAACGAAAACAATCCCGCAATACTCGATTTGGTATCCGTAATGGGTTTTGAAGTGAAACTCTGAAATTTTTCATGACTCAGTAACATCACATATATGTGCTCGCTCCAAACCATGCACTTGGCCGATTCATCAGAAAATTGCGGGTTGTTTTCAAATCCAATCGACTGATACCATTTCATGGACTTCTCCACGTCCAACACCGCTAAGTTTACAAATAGTTGTTTTTCCATAGTTACACATTCTAACGTAAGATCTTATTCAAATCTTTTCCCTTTGCCAATTCATCTACCAATTTATCTAAATATCGCACCTTGCGTGTTGTAGGATTCTCTATCTCTTCAATCCGATACCCACAGATAAGTCCCTTAATTTCACTAGCATTCAGATTCAATTGCGCCCGTTCAAAAAACTCTAAAAATGTGACCTTTTCAGCGATCAACTCCTCTATTTTCAAAGAATCAAAACCCGTGAGCCACTCAATAACCGCATGCAATTCCCCCACAGTTCTTCCCTTGCGCTCCACCTTTGTGACGTAATGCGGATATACCCCCGCAAAAGTTATTTTCGCAACCTTCTCGTTGTGCTGAGGCGTTTCTTTCATCGCAACCGCTCTATCTCAAAGAAATTATCAAAATAACCGTTGCCAATTATACACATAATGCGATACGATCGGTCATTCGTTTCATCCAATACATAAATCGTTTGAGAACTCCCGTGTAATCCAAAACTGACAGACGATTGCCAATATTGATAAGTGGTGCTAAGCGTGCTCGACTGTCGTGTATATCCGTCAATCGCTCCCGCAGATCCGCCTGTGGCCGCCGATGCGGTGAGATATAAATTCGTAGAACTTCCCGACATGCTAATGCTTCCCGCTACGGTTTTTATTTGTAAGGAGCGGCTCGAAGAACTTGGAATTTGCACAACCAAATTATCGAATTGCACATCTACCCCCGCATCTTCATACACCTTATAAGAATTTAACGCACTCAACCAATCGCTTCCGTTAAAATAATACATCGAGTTCGTGTTGGTATTATACACCTTCAGGCCGGTGGCCGCACTCGAAATCGCCCGCATCTGTGCATCGGTCATTCGCGGAATTAAAATTCCCTTCGACGTAGAACTAATATCTAATTCCGCTGCCGAACTCGGACTCGTAGTTCCAATACCCATCTGAGCATGCAGTTGCAAACCAACCAAAACCCCGGGTATTAAAAATATTCCCTTATAAAAGTTGCTCCAATTCCACATAGTTATTTGTAGTTGATGACCCTTTTATAAACCGAACAAAATATAACTTACCATTGGTTTCATCCAAAAAATGAATCTCTTGCCAACTTCCTTCCTTCAAAAAATCCGCTCCGCTCTGCCAATATTTAAACGTGGTACCGTAAGACTCTAACATGATACCCCAAACGCCAAAAGAAGTAGCAGCACCCGAAGAGGCGGCCGCACTGTTCTGAAAATTATTTAGGGAAGTACCCGTTAAACTCACACTTCCCCCTTTTAATGCAATTTGTATCGATTTATTTCCGCTGCTGGGAACTTTTACCATCACATTGCCCAAAGTAATCGTATCCCCAAATGCTATAAAGCCTGAGTTATACCGCTTTTCAAATAACCACCTACTTCCATCATAAGTAGCAAGCGCACCCTCAGTGGTGTTATATACCTGCATGCCCGCCGACAAACCCGTCATCGCATTGATCTGTGTTTGCGACAACCTCGGTATCAACAACCCTTTACTAGTGGAACTGATATCTAATATAGCACTGCTGTTCGGAGATGTCGTACCAATTCCTACTTGGGCATTTAACAGGGTGGTAAATCCCAAAATTATAAAACTAAATATTATTGCCCGCCACATCATCAATAAATTCTTTTAATACTGATTAAATTCCCCTTCCAACCATTGCCAACCATCATCACCACCTCATAGGCATGTCCGTTAGTTTCGTCCATAAGCTTTAATATCTGTACCGCTCCATGAGCCGGAAAGTGCCCGCTTGCATAAAAATGCGCAAATGAAGTTCCAAACGTATTCGATTGACGAATCCATACCCCATAAGACCCCACTGCTCCACCCGCTGGCGGAATCCCAGAAAGGTGTCGATTCTCGCCCGTACCCGAAATCGATATCGTGCCGCTTACCGTAGCAATCATCAAAGAACGCTGTCCGTTCGTGGTCGACATCATAGCCCTCAGATTGTCTAACTGAACGGCCACTCCGTCGTCGACCTTCGCCGTGACCCGGTCTTCCCTCGAAACCCAATTGCGGCCATTGTAATAATACAGCGCACTTGCGCTGGTATTATAAATCATCAATCCCGTTGCCGGATTGCTTATGGCATTCATTTGCGTATTGTTTAATCGGGGAATTAACAGCCCTTTACTTGTAGACGTAATATCTAAAATGCTCGATGCGTCGGCCGCGCTGTTATTGATTCCTACCTGAGCATGCAACAGCGTATGAAACAAGATAAAAGCCGCAAAAAGAAACAATCGAGTCATTAAAAAGCGAAAATACACAAGTTCTAGCCTATCTGCACGCAAATAGATGTCAGACGGCCTTGTATGACAAAATAATACAAATTTTAATTGCATAAATCGCAAAATACCCCATAGTCAAGAACAGCAAGTCGCCCACAAAACCAAAGGTCTGCATGCAAATTCATTGAATACCCACTACAACAAATCAACCTATTGACTATGCACGAGTTTATGTATATTTGACTCATTATGATCTACCTCGAAAATTTTGCCCTCATCGCCCTCGCCATTTTGGCCCTTTTGGGTTCTGTTACTACCATTGCCCAAGGCTCTATTGGAGTGATCACCATATTCGGAAAGTACCGACGGATTATGTCGCCCGGACTTAATTTCAAAATTCCCTTAATAGAAGCCGTACACCGCAGAATTTCCATTCAAAATCGCTCTATCGAACTCGATTTCCAAGCCATTACCATGGATCAAGCCAACGTGTACTTTCGAACCATGTTGCTGTTCTCCGTATCCGATGCCAACGAAGAAACCATCAAAAGCGTTGCGTTCAAATTTTATAACGACAAAGATTTTATGACCGCCCTTACCCGCACCATTGAAGGCAGTGTGCGCGGATTTGTGGCCACCAAACGCCAATCTGAAATACTTGCCCTGAGAAGCGAAATCGTACAATCGGTGAAAGTTTCTATCGACCATACCCTCGAAGCATGGGGTTACAATTTGCATGATTTGGCCCTTAACGATATCACCTTCGACGAAGTTATTACCAAATCTATGGCCCAAGTAGTGGCGTCTAGCAACCTAAAAGCCGCCGCTGAAAACGAAGGACAAGCCCTACTTATTACTAAAACCAAAGCCGCTGAAGCCGATGGTAACGCCATCCAAATTGCCGCCCAAGCCGAAAAAATTGCCGCCCAAATGCGCGGAGAAGGTATTGCCCTATTCCGAAAAGAAGTAGCCCGCGGTATGTCTGAAGCCGCCAATGAAATGAAAACCGCCAATCTCGATGAAAGTTACTTGCTCTTCACCATGTGGACAGAAGCCATTAAAAACTTCGCCCAAGACGGTAACGGAAACGTCATCTTCCTCGATGGCTCGCCCGAAGGCATGCACCGCACGCTCAAACAAATGATGGCAACGGTGAACCTCGAAAATAAAAACGCCTAATTATTGATATTCCCGCTATGGAAACTTCTCGATGGATTCAAAGATTTGAAAATTTCAATGCCGCATTCTCCAAGCTTGAAGAAGCCGTTCAAAAGACGGATTTAAACGAATTGGAAGAAAACGGACTTATTCAGAGGTTTGAGTTTACGGTTGAGATAGCATGGAAAACCTTGAGAGATTTTCTAATTGACCAAGGATATCAAACGGGTACTTCCCCGAAGGAAGTTTTCCGTTTTGCAGCTAAAGAAGAGATAATTCAAAGCGCAGAACCATTCTTTAACTGCTTAGAAACCCGAAATCAACTCTCGCACGATTACAGCCAGTCGAAATTTGAAGCATCGGTGAAACACATTCGAGAGGATCTGTTTCCGCATTTAAAATCACTGCGCGATACCCTTGGCAATCATCTAGAATAATGGAAAACGCAATACTCGAAGAAATCAAAAAACTCAGTCTTGCGTTTTTCAAGGATGCACAAGTTCGACTCTATGGAAGCCGCTTAAAAAATACAGCCAAAGTCAACAGCGATATCGATATCCTAATCGTCACCCAAAAACCCAATTACTACCAACAACTACAATTAATTCATACACTCAAAGAATCGAACATTCCTTACGAAGTAGATATACAAGTGGTTACGGAACAACAGATCGACCAAAATCCCGCACTGAAAAATATCTATACCCATTCCGAAGCTCTTTAGACTTCCTTCTCCTTTTGGGAAGCTCCTAATAAAGGCATCAAATAGAATTTTGCCAAAATTAATAAGCCGAGCACGAAAAAGGGTGCCGCCAAATGTCGTATGCCGTCGTTATAGAAAAACTCGCCCGACATCCAAACCACATTCGCCACTATCCAACACATTACCGCCGCATTGTGGTGCAATTCCGACTTGTCTAAACGGGTCATCCAGCACAATTGTCCGGCCAAAAACAAGGTTGGTACCGCCATTACCAAGGCCAAAACCTGAAAATCCATAATCCACCCAAAGTCTTTCAGCAACCATAAGACTATATGTAAATTCTCCTTTTTACGAACCGCGCCAATCATCACACAATTTTAATCCTAATTTTTGCAAACTTTACAAATCATTGCCTTTTTTTGAATATCCATGTCAAACCGCATTTCTCTATTATACGTTTCCTTCATCACCCTCTTCGGCCAAAGCTGCTTCAGCCCCAAACCCCCAATCTTTCAGCCCACACACTCTCAAACCCCAAACTCCAAAACCCTCAAAATACGCCGTATCTCCACGCCCTATCCCTCCGCCTCCGCTGGAATCATAACCCAAAATCAATGGTGGATTATAGGCGATGATGCCCAAAAAATGCTCGTATCGCCTCTCAACCTCGATACCCCTTACACCTACAAAAACCTACCCTTCCAACGCGAACTAAAAACCGCCAACACCCCCATTAATTCCAACCATAATCGCTTTAAAAAGAAGTATAAACTCGATTTTGAAGCCCTGGCCCAATACCAAGATCCCAATAATCTCAACCACATCTGGGCCTTTGGTTCCGGTTCCAAATCGCCCTACCGCGATACCGGCTTGTATTGGAATTTCGAAAATACCCAAGCCCCTACCGAGCCGTTCAAAATCAACCTTTCGCCCCTCTACGAAGTGCTGCAACGCCGTTCTCAGATTTCCCCCGAAAAATGGAATATCGAAGGCGCCTGCATCGATCCTTCCCAAGAAGGCGCACTCTATTTGCTCAACCGCCTGCCCGCCACCCTCATCAAAATCCCGCTGCGCGATTGGTTCCGATACCTCGAAATTGGCAGCATTCCCCTCGATGAAAACATCCAAATCAAAACCTATACGCTGACCCAAATAGACGGCCATCCCTCCGGATTTTCGGGAGCCACCTACGATTCCATGCGACACAGTATTTGGTTTTCCAGCTCGGTGGAAATTACCGACGACCCCATCCGCGACGGCGAAATATTAGGCTCCTTCATTGGCGAAATTTCCCTTCTCTCGGGGGAAATCAACCGAACGCCGATGCCCGTTCCGGAAGATCCAGGCGTTACCCCAAAAACCAAATTAGAAAGCCTCTCTATCGGTCCGGAATCAAACGCCGAAAAACGCCTGTTTTATGGAACCGTAGATAACGACAACGGCGGCTCGCAATTGCTTTTAATACAAATAGTTTTCGATTAGTTTTTTTGCATTTTTCGCAAAACAAATCCAGGCTGTATCCAATACAATCGTCCCAATTGCGGTTTTAATAGGGATGGAAATCCTTCAATTCATTAGGTTTGCAGCGTGAAACGCATCGTTTTTGTTTGTTTGGGCAATATTTGCCGCTCCCCTTTGGCCGAGGCCTTACTCCATGAACACATTAAAAAAGCAGGCCGCGAAACAGAATTTTTTGTCGATTCATGCGGAACCAACGGATTCCACAATGGAGAGAATGCCGATCCTCGAACCCGCGCCAATGCCCGTGAGCACGGGGTAGAAGTAACAAGCTTCAGCCGGCAACTAACCCTCGGCGATATCATGGATGCCGATTACGTGATTACCATGGCAAACGATGTGCACGATCAGGTATTGCGTTTTTGCCGAACCGAAGAACAACGTCAGAAAATTCACAAATTCAGAAAATTCGATCCCGAATCCCCCAATGCCGACGTTCCCGATCCGTGGTATAACGATTGCTTCGAAGACGTATTTCAAATCGTCGATCGCAATTGCGGCTTGTGGTTACAAGAAGAATTCCTTTCCTAGTCCTAGCACCCCACCA
>CBFHXF010000078.1:0-6867 GCA_965659745.1 Bacteroidia bacterium | reverse complement strand
TTATCTTTGAAGGCGTTAATGATTTCGGTTTTGGAAGGCATTGGGGTCAAAAATACCACCGACGCTTATATTTTGGATGTGCACACTGAAAAATATGGGGAAACTTCCTGCCAAATTTAAAAAGTGAAATTGAATAGGGGTGAAACCGTGTTATTTTGGTTCTATATAATTATTTAGTGTATTCACGTGATGTGCTAATCTTTAAGTCGACTCTATTTAAAAGCCATCGATTTTTCCAACGCTCTTGAACTTTGATTGTACCTTTGCACCATGAATTCAGATTCACCTATCGTTTTCGATAAAATCGAAGACGCAATTGAAGATATCAAACAAGGCAAAGTAGTGATTGTGGTCGACGATGAAGACCGCGAAAATGAAGGCGATTTTTTAACCGCTGCCCGCAATATGACGCCCGAATTGGTGAATTTCATGGCCAAAGAAGGCCGAGGCCTGATTTGCGTACCCCTCACCGAAGAGCGTTGCGATGAACTCGGATTGGAAATGATGGTGGGAAAAAATACCGCCACACACGAAACGGCATTTACGGTTTCGGTGGATTTGTTGGGGTATGGATGTACCACAGGTATTTCGGCTCAAGACCGCTCTAAAACCATCATGGCCTTGATTAATCCCGATATTAAGAACGAAGAATTGGGTCGCCCCGGACATATATTTCCCTTAAAAGCGAAAGCCGAAGGGGTGTTACGCAGAGCCGGACATACCGAAGCGGCGATTGATTTGGCGCGGATGGCGGGATTTGAACCCGCGGGCTGTATCGTTGAAATTTTGAACGAAGACGGTAGCATGGCGCGCTTGCCCGACTTGGTAAAGGTGGCCGAGAAGTTTCAATTGCGTATTATCAGCATCGAGCAACTGATCAAGTACCGTTTGGAGCATGAGTCGTTGATAAAAAGAGAAATTTCGGTACAAATGCCGACGGAACAGGGCGATTTTGATCTGGTAGCTTACAAACAGAAGGATACCGAACAAGAGCATGTGGCCTTGATAAAAGGAACCTGGACTGAAGACGAATCGGTTTTGGTGCGGGTGCACTCCAGTTGTTTAACCGGCGATGTATTCGGGTCTTGTCGCTGTGATTGCGGTGAACAATTACAAAAAGCCATGCAACTTATTGAAAAAGAAGGCAAAGGCGTGATTGTATATATGAATCAAGAGGGACGCGGCATAGGCTTACTCAATAAATTGAAGGCATACAAGTTACAGGAACAAGGTTTGGATACGGTGGAAGCCAATTTACAGCTGGGCTTCGGCATGGACGATCGCGATTATGGCGTGGGCGCACAGATTCTTAGAGATTTGGGCGTGCGTAAAATGAAATTGATGAGTAACAATCCCCGTAAACGCACGGGTTTGATTGGATACGGACTTGAAATCGTTGAGAATATACCTTTATTAGTAGAACCCAATCCCCATAACGCCAAGTATTTGAATACCAAACGCGTAAAAATGGGACATACCTTAAAAGAGGAGCGTAATTAAATTATGTTAGTAATAGATCCAAAAGAGTTGCCGATTCCCCAATTGCACCAATATTTAATTGGAAGCGTGGGTCCGCGGCCTATATGCTTTGCGAGTACCGTTGACGCGAATGGAGTGCCGAACTTGGCGCCTTTCAGTTTCTTCAATGTATTCAGTGCCAATCCGCCGATTTTAGTTTTTGCACCCAACAATAGCGGTCGCACAGGCGAACCCAAACATACGTTACTTAATGTAAAAGAGGTTCCGGAAGTGGTAATTAACGTAGTTACTGAAGCGATGGTGGAGCAAATGAACGTAGCTGCAGCACCTTGGGATCGAGGCGTTAGTGAATTTGAAAAGGCGGGTTTTACGCCGCTGAAATCCGATTTGGTGAAACCTTTTAGGGTTGCGGAAAGTCCGTCTCAAATAGAGTGTAAAGTGCTCGAAGTGAAAGAGATGGGTGTAGGCGGTGGCGCCGGAAATTTGGTCATTTGTCAGGTAGTGCGCATCCACATAAAAGAGGAAGTTCTCAATGAAGAACAGAAGATCGATCAACGAAAAATGAAGTTGGTAGGTCGCTTAGGAGGAAGTTGGTATTCCAAAACTAATGAAGCTGCATTGTTCGAATTGGCACAACCTATGTCACCTACTTTAGGTTACGACGGGCTTCCTGAGTATGTTAGATTGAGCGATAAGTTGAGCGGCAACGACATTGGAAAGCTCGCGTCTGTGGCATCCATGCCCGATACAGCTACGAAAGAAGCGGTTTCCAAAGAGCGTTTGATAGGTTCAGAATGGGATCAAATAAAAGACTTTTTGGCTCAGGGGAATTACGACAAGGCTTTGGCTTTGTTAGAATTGGTGCACCAATAAGGGTTACATTGGCTCATTTTTAAGGTTTGAGTTTGCTTACAAGGCTTTGGCTTTGTTAGAATTAATGCATCAATAAAGGTTTCCATTTCTACAGTTAGCGCCGATAGTTGTATCTTTGCGGTTATGACTTTGGCAGAACAAATTAATGAGGGCATCAAATTGGCAATGAAAGCCAAAGATGCCGATCGTTTGCGCACATTACGGGGTATCAAGAGTGCTTTTATGTTGTTACAAACTTCAGAAAAAGCCGATAGTTTAACCGAAGATGACTATATCAAGGCCATACAGAAACTGGCCAAGCAACGTAAAGATTCATTAGAAGTTTACGAACAACAGGGTCGTGAAGATTTGGCATCTGTAGAGCGTGCCGAACTTCAAATCATAGAAACGTTTCTTCCCGCTCAAATGAGTGCAGAGGAAATAAAATCTGCTGTTGCCGGCATTATTGCCGAAATGGGCGTTAGCGGTGCTGCCGCGATGGGTAAAGTAATGCCTGTTGCCATGCAAGCGCTTGCAGGAAAAGCCGATGGCAAATTAATTTCTCAATTTGTAAAAGAATTATTGACGGCATAATGAGTAGACCAGTACGCGTGCGTTTTGCACCCAGTCCGACCGGACCCCTTCACATAGGCGGTGTTCGTACGGCTTTATACAATTATTTATTTGCCCGTAAACATAAGGGTACTTTTATTCTTCGTTTGGAAGATACCGACCAAACCCGATTTGTACCGGGCGCAGAAGCCTACATAAAAGAAAGTTTGGCTTGGTTGGGTATTGAAATCGATGAGGGTCCCGATCAATCAGGTCCCCATGCCCCCTATCGCCAAAGCGAGCGCAAACCGATGTACCGTCAGTATGCGGAGCAATTAATTGAAAAAGGCTTGGCGTATTATGCGTTTGATACGACAGAAGAGCTGGAAGAAATGCGAAAGCGTTTGGAAGCCAGCAATATGCAATCGGCCTACGATGCCGTAAGTCGCATGAGCATGAAAAACTCGCTTACCTTATCTGCCGATGAGGTTAAAGAGCGATTGGATCGAGGTGATAATTATGTGATTCGAATAAAACTTCCCCGGAAAGAAGAAGTACGCTTTCACGACATCATCCGCGGTTGGGTGGTGGTGAGCACCAATCAAATGGACGATAAGGTGTTGCTCAAGGGCGATGGAATGCCTACCTACCATTTGGCCAATGTGGTAGATGATTATATCATGGGCATTAGCCATGTAATCCGAGGCGAGGAATGGTTGCCCAGCGCGCCGTTGCACGTAATGTTGTACCGCTTTTTGGGTTGGGAAGACGTAATGCCCGAGTTTGCCCACTTGCCCTTGCTGTTGAAACCTGAAGGCAATGGAAAATTGAGCAAGCGCGATGGCGACAGATTGGGATTTCCGGTGTTTCCGTTGAAATGGTCCGATCCTAAATCCGGTGAAATCAGTTCGGGCTACCGCGAAGCGGGTTATTTCCCCGAGGCCGTGTTGAATATGTTGGCCCTTTTGGGATGGCATCCGAGCGATAACCGCGAGCATTTTAGTATGGATGAGCTCATCGAAGCCTTTACTTTGGAGAAAGTAAGTAAAAGCGGAGCGAAGTTTGACGTTCAAAAGGCCTTTTGGTTCAATCAACAGTATTTACAGCGCAAACCTTTGGCTGAAGTGTATGAGTCGGTAAAGCCCATCATCGACGAAAAGGGTTACGACGTTTGTCAGGAATATGTAGAGGGTGTTATTGCGATGATGCGCGAAAAAGTGCAGTTTGCCAAGGATACGATTTTGCAAGGCACGTACTTCTTCGAGGAACCTTCGCAATACGACCAAGCGGTAGTTCAAAAGAAGTGGACCGCCGAAACCAATGGTATTATTAATAAGTTAGCAGATGCTTTCGGGGGAATTTCCGAAACGGCTGTGGCTGAGGATTACGAGAATTTGTATAAGTCATTCTGCGAATCTGAAGGTATAAAACCGGGTAATTTGTTACAACCTTTACGGGTAGTGGTATCTGGAGAAGGGGTGGGAGCGCCTATTTGGGAGATGATTGCTCATATCGGTCGGGATTATGTCATCAATCGCATGCGCATAGCCACAACAAAAATTTCATTTTCAATTGCCTAATCAAAACCGTATTTTCGCCTTTCATTAAATTTCGAAATATAAAAACATGCGTTCTTTATCTAAGTTGAATGTAATTATAGGTTGGCTGATGTTCTTGGTAGCCTTAGTGGTGTATACCTTAACATTAGAGCCTTCAGTGAGTCTTTGGGACTGTGGAGAATTTGCCTCTGCGGCTTATCGTTTGCAAGTAGTACACCCTCCGGGAGCGCCTTTCTTCCTTATGGTAGGAAGAATGTTCTCGCTTTTGGCATCCTCTCCTGAAACCGTTGGTTTTTGGATAAACATGTTATCGGCCGTGTCTTCAGCGGGTGCGGTGATGTTTACGTATTGGATTACGGTAATGTTTGCTGAAAAATTGGTAGATGCCGATGCCGACAATCGCAATGTCTTAATTTTTGGTGCCGGTATTGTGGCGGCTTTGACCAATACTTTTATTGATACTTTCTGGTTCAGTGCCGTGGAGGCAGAGGTTTATGCGATGAGTTCATTCTTTACGAGTCTTACGTTTTGGGCTTTGCTTAAATGGTATAACTTGGAGGACAATAAATTTACCGATCGTTGGTTGGTGTTCATTGCCTTTATGATAGGCTTGGCCTTGGGTACGCACATGTTGAACTTGCTGGTTATTCCAGCTGTGGGATTGGCGTATTATTTCAAGAAATTTACGGTTACCCGAAATGGTGTTATCTATGCATTAGGAGGTTCGGCTTTGGCATTAGCGGTGGTAATGAAGGTCATTTACCCTGGAATTCCTTGGTTATTGGCGCGTTTAGATCGTTTATTCGTAAACGATATGGGTTTGCCCTTTTACTCGGGCGCCATTGCAGCTATTATTTTGGTGTACGCGGGTGTTGCCTATTTGGTAAACCGATTCCAAAAGGAAGGTAAATACAATTTGAATTTGATATTCATGTGTATAGGATTTGTGATTTTTGGATACTCTTCCTATGCTATGGTAATCATACGAAGCATGGCCAATCCTGCGATTGACATGAATAACCCAGAAGATCCTTATAAATTTTACGGTTATATCACGCGTGAACAGTATGGCGACAGACCCTTAGCTTACGGTCCCTATTTCAACGCGCCACAGACCGATTACAATATTAAAGGTACGCGTTTTTACAAAGCTTCGGAGAAATATGAAAAAGGTGGCGACATTTACGAACCGGTTCACGGTCCGGTAGATATCGATGGCGATGGAATAACCGAAGATTACAATACCTTATTCCCTCGAATGGGTAAGAGTAATAAGCCTAATGATGCCCGTGGATTCAGAAGTTATGGAGGCATGCAGGAAGTGCAGGATGAGATTGATCAGTTAACTCAGATGAGCCAACAGCGTCAGCTAACCCCTGAAGAGCGCAATAGATTGAATTATTTGAATTATCAGATTCCTTCTTTTGGAAATAACTTAACGTACTTCTTTAACTATCAAATACGTTATATGTATTTGCGTTATTTCATGTGGAACTTTGTAGGTCGCTTCAACGATCAGCAGGCGGTTTCTGGAAATACCAAATTAGACGGTAACTGGTATAGTGGTATTCCTATTGTAGATAAATTTGTGGTAGGAGACGTGGATGAAATGCCCGAGTATTATCAAAATCAAAAAGCAAGGAATAAGTATTATTTCTTGCCCTTGATATTGGGATTATTAGGATTGGTGCTGCAATATGGTAAAAACAAGAAAGATTTCTGGTTAATCATGACCATGTTTGTGTTTACCGGTTTATTGATCATTGTGTATACCAATCAGCCTCCTTACGAACCTCGTGAACGTGATTATGCGGTTGTGGGGTCATTCCAGATATTCTGTATTTGGGTAGGTTTGGGGGTTATATCACTAGCAGATATCCTCAGGAAATACTTGGGTAAAAATGCGGCTGTAATTGCGGCAGCAGCGAGTGTGCTGTTGGTGCCCGTAAATATGGCTGCAGAAAACTGGGACGATCACGATCGTTCAGGTCGTTACATCGGTATCGATATGGCCAAGAATTTCTTGGAAAACCTAGAGCCTAATGCGGTATTGTTTTGTAACGGAGATAACGATACGTATCCGTTGTGGTATGCACAAAACGTAGAAGGCATTCGTACGGATGTGCGCATCATTAACCAGTCGCTATTGCCAACAGAATGGTACAGCATGATTTTATTGGATACTGTTTATAAATCGGCTCCATTGCCTTTGACTATTACGAAGGAAGATTTACAAACCGGTAGTTTTGAATATGGAATTCCCGTAAACAAAACGATGTACAAAAATTCTAGAAAGGTAGAAGATGTTATTGCCGAATTGCGCAAGGCGAGAGCTGCCAATAATGGTGAAACGGGTAACGTTACTTGGAATGCATCTAAAATGCACGTTTATGTTGATAAAGAAGCCGTATTGAAAGCGGGTATA
>CBFHXF010000077.1:0-7473 GCA_965659745.1 Bacteroidia bacterium | reverse complement strand
AATCATAGGTACCCGTATCTTGATATTTATGAATAATATTGCCAATTTGTTGATTCGGATTAAACCCATTACCCAAATCGGCGCCATCGCCAAAGGAAGCCCAGAAATAATTAATGGTACCGGTGTTCATGGTACTCACATTATAAAAATTAGACGTAAACGTTTTACAATCGGTAGCCCAAACCACATCGGCCTTAGGTCTTTCCAAAACGCGCACCTCGCGTTGCACTTGCGTACTGGTATCTGGATACATGGATTGACACACGCGGGTAATTCCGTTTACCGAAAAGGTTCCACGTGCCACCAACAGCGGATAAAACGTACCATAACCCTGATAATTCAGAAACACATTCGTATCTGAAGAAGTGGTTAATACGTTGTTATTGATGTCGTTAAACCGCCACGTATACTCATTCGCATCGGAACTTTTATTTTTAAAATCCACCCGCAAAGGCGAGCATCCTACCGTGTCTTTAAGGAAATCATAGAACGCCGTAGGTCCAATAACTACAATATCCTTCACGAAAGAATCTACACAACCCCGTTGGTTGGTCACTTTTTGTACCACGCGATAGTTTCCAGTTTCGAAGAAGCGACTGGGATTGGGAAACAAACTTTTGGGATATTTACTGCCGAATTTATACTCGTAACTATTAATGAAATCGCCGCTTAATATTTTATTATTGAGGGAATCATAGGCCGTTGCACGATTGGTAAACAAGATCGATTGCGGACATAAAAAAGTATCGCTTGTGGTGCTAAAACCAGCATAAACGCCCGATACTTGAACATTCAAATAATTCATCAGGGTATCCTTACAACCCACGCTGTCGCTCACGATCATCGAAATCGGATAAACACCTGGGGCCTTAAATGCTACCCGTGGATTTTCACCGTAGTATTTGAAACCATCGCCTTCATTCAAGTCGTATTGTACATATTCCTTACCTGCATTTTTACGGGCATCGCTATTAAAGTAACGACTTTTTGAGTCGCCCCAGGTAAAATATCGATTTTGCTGGTTCAGATCCAAACTATCGGCACCCATACACAAAGTAGTTTTCGAAACGCCAAAATGCGGCATCACTCCTACGTGCACCCACATGCCTTCTTCCATCCGACACCCATCGGGATGGATGGCAATTACATTCACCCAATAACTTCCGCCATTTTTATAGCGGTGCCAAACGGGTTTCTGAGAAACGGTATCGATGGAATTGCCATCGCCAAAGTTCCAAATAAATCGAATACCTGAATTTTGTTGGGTATCTAAAAGGGCAAATTTGAGGGTGTCGCCCCGACAAAAATGGCTAGAATCGTTATAATTACTGCTAAAACGGGCATCGATGCGGGTTACCTTTATGATTTTATTGAACCACGCCGTGTCTCGGCACAACACCCCGGCAGAATCAAAACCGTTTTCAACGATCAATCCCACAGTCACATAACCCGATGAATCGCCTGCGGGGGATAACGCATCATAATTATGTCCTACCGAATTCGAAACCCATAAACTGTCAAAATTAGACGTCTTGCTTGCCTGTAGAGAGTCCCACATGACCCACCATGCATACTTCAAACAGCTCGGTTCGGGCTTAGAAATGTCAAAGGTGAGTGTTTTATTTTGGGTGGGAAGGTTATTACCTGGACAGGCAAAAGTATCTGATGGGGTGAAGTTTCCCTTGGCTTTAGGGGCCATCAATGGCAAGGCCACTACGGTGGAATCGGCACATCCCAAAGCGGTATCGGTTACCACCAAACGGGCAAAATAACAATCTTCCTTGCCTTTTTGATACATGTGCTGGAAAGCGGAAGAATCGGTCGAGTAATTGCAATTTTTCCAAACGTTTTGATTATTCTTTCCGGGCGCTACACATTTGGGGCCGAATGGATCTTGCGCATCCCAATAAACAGAGAGGTTTTTATTTCGGAATGCGAACGTACCGTTTTGCATGTAAACGGTATCGGTAATTTGACATTGAAATTGGTTGATGACATTGGTTATTCGGGCTACAGGACCGTAAATAACAATAGAATCGAAGACAAGGGCCGAATCACACCCGTTTTTGCTAATGCGCACTTGAGGCAGGTAAACGCCCGGATAATTATAGGAAAAGCTGCCGCTAAAGGTATTTCGAATAGCCGGCAATTGCCAGGTTATGGTGGCGCCTGCTATAGAGGTTTGCGAAAATCGCAATTCATTTTTATTGTGACAATATCCAATAAGGGTGTCAATTTTTGCATCTACAGGATAATGCGTATTTCGCACAGAATTAGCGGCATCGGCAGTATCCCAACAGCCGTTTGTATCTTGCACAACTAAGCGACCGTAAAAAACACCGTCTTGCTCGTATCGGTGTTTCCCAAAACTAAATGGTAAGGTATCGGCGGCAGCCGTATCACCCCAAATCCAAAACACTTTTTGCAATTCGGAAGAATCTCTGTTAGTTAAATTGCGGTAAATCACATTCACGCCAAAGCAGCCCAAAACGCTCAAGTTAGAAATTCGAGCCGTAAGTTGTCGGTGTATCACCACGCCTGTATCTAAAAACTCAGTCGCCGAACAGCCGTTAGTATCGGTTAATTCTACCGTAATTTTATAAACGCCCCCATCTGGATCTATATAACTATGACAAACGTTTAGGGTGGTTGGAGAATTCGATTGATCTGTATATCCGTCGTCAAATGTGACAACCCGTTTGGTTACACCAAAATCGTGATTGAGTGCAACGCAAACCTTATTACCATTGAAACATTGGGTATCATTAGCAATGCTAAATGTGGCGTTGGGTGCAGGATTCACTAAAATCGAATCCAACAATATGGAACAGTTCGTATTCGGATAGGTTACCGTTAACGTAGGCTTCATCCAACCGGTCTTCGAATACACATGATCGACCACTCGCTGGGTAAAGGTAGAACTGTCTCCAAAATCAAAGGTATAGGCGCTTGCTGATGTTTTGGTAGCCGCTCGAAAACGGATGGTACTGTTCTGACATACTTCTAAGGCACTTAGAGTAGCGCTGGGCTTATCGTAAACGGTAAGGGTTTTATTGATAGAATCTTTGCAACCGAATTTAGATTCAACCCGGAGCCAAACGGAATAATTTTGAGATGCCGTATAACTTACACTCGTTTGAGCGCCCGTCGCATTGCTGCTATTGCCTAAATCCCAACGAAAGCTTTGCACCTTATCTGTAGAATCTTCGGTTCCGGTACTTTTCAACAAGGTGGATAAACCTTGACAGGCATTTTCAAAGGCAAAATTGGCCACCGGTGTTTGGAAAATACGAATTTTATGAGATACAGAATCGCGGCATGAACTGCCTCTCGTTACAATTAACGTAACCGTGTATACCCCACTTTTAGCATACGCATGCGAGGGCACGGCAACGGTATCGAAGTTGGCACTCCCTGAAGTTACATCTCCAAAATCCCAATTATATTTATTTCCACTTACCTGAGAACCTGCGGTAAAAACAACGCTACTGCCACTACAAGAGGCGGTATCATGGGAGAAATTAGCGGAACATTGGGCATTCAATCGCACATTGTTTACCACAAACAATATCAAGAAAAAGAGTATGCGAAAGAATTCAAACATTGGAGGACAAATTTACGTTCAAAATCTATCAAAATTGATGCCAAATTGAACCTTAATACATAAATAATCAAAGTTTTTCGTGTTTTAAAATCCACTAACAAAAAAAGGATGTTTCTGGGTAGAAACATCCTTTAGAAGTATGGTATTTCAAAGTTAAGGCTTTGGAGCCACTCCTGGAATTACATCCAAAAGGGTAACTTCAAAAACGGAGATTCCGTAACGATTTTTAAAATCACCTTGTGGATCTACCAAACGGGGGTGCAATTCGTTTGAAATGTACAAATTGAATTTTCCTTTGTTCAAGGTTTTCTGGAAGGCTTCCTCCAAAGGAGCCAAACGCAAACCCGCCAATTCTCCGCGGAAGGGTTGCTCACTGCTCATGTTGTCGATCAATACTTTGCCGCTCGCATCTTTCATCAAAAAGCGACAAACGATGGTATCGTACGAATTAGGAGCATTGCCGCTACCTGCCTCTACCACTTCATAATAGGCATTTGAAGGCAAGGCAGTTACGCCTTTCTTTTTGGAAATTTCTTCTAATTTAGTTTTAGTTTCGGCTTGAATTCCCTTCATTTTCTCAGCTTGAACGGCTGCCACATAATCGGGTTGGATACGCGCCATTTGGTCTTCCGTTAATGCATAACCCGAATCAAGGGCCATACCGTCGCGAAGACCTTTAACAAAACCACTAATGGAAATTTTGTCTAATCCTTTAATTTTCAAATTCTGACCGATATTCACTCCAACTGCGTAGCTGAAAGAATCTTCAGAAGTTTTGGGCAATGCGCCCGTAGGCTCTGATTCTCCACAAGAACCGAAAGCCAAGGCGATCAAAGCGCCTGTAAATATGCTGTTTTTCATGGTTAATTATGCGTAAAGTTCGGCACGGCGCACTTTTATTTCTGCCGATTCGGCATACTCTTCGTAGCTCATGTGTTTGTCAACAAGACCTTTAGGCGTGATTTCAATAATGCGATTGGCAATACTGTTCATCACCTCTTGGTCATGCGAATGGAATAAAATGGTACCTGCAAATTCTTTCATTCCGTTGTTAAGCGCCTGGATACTTTCCAAATCCAAATGGTTGGTAGGTTCGTCGAACAAACCCACATTCGGAGACTCTAACATCATCTTTGAAAGCATACAACGCACCTTTTCTCCCCCACTCAATACGGTACACATTTTCTGGGTTTCTTCCCCAGAGAATAACATACGACCTAAGAACCCACGGATATACGTTTCGTCTTTTTCTTCGGAATATTGACGCAACCAATCTACCAGATTGATTTTCTCTGTAAAATAATGAGCGTTTTCATTCGGTAGGAAACCCATGGTTACGGTAACGCCCCAACGTATCTCACCTTTACAGTTCTTTTCTTCTCCCCAAAGCGACTTGAACAAGGTATTTAAGGCCAAAGTATTTCTGGAAACAAAGGCAATTTTATCTCCTTTATTTACAGTGAAATTCACATCCTTAAAGAGGAATTCACCATCGGGTGTTTGGTAAGACAAGTTTTCAACCGTAAGAACTTGGTCACCTACTTCTCTGTTTTGACGGAAGAAAATGCCCGGATATTTACGTGTAGAGGGTTGAATTTCTTCGATATCCAATTTCTCCAACATCTTTTTACGGGCCGTTGCCTGACGGCTTTTGGCTACGTTGGCAGAGAAACGGGCAATAAATTCTTGTAACTCTTTTTTCTTCTCTTCGGCCTTTTTATTCTGGTCGGAACGCTGACGCAATGCCAATTGCGAGCTTTCATACCAGAACGTATAGTTACCCGAGTAGATATTTATTTTACTAAAGTCGATATCGCAAACGTGCGTACACACGTTATCTAAAAAGTGACGGTCATGCGATACCACCAAAACGGTATTTTCAAATTGTGCTAGGAAATCTTCGAGCCAACGGATGGTCTCTACGTCCAAATCGTTCGTAGGCTCGTCCATCAACAACACATCGGGATTTCCAAAAAGGGCTTGGGCAATTAGAACCCGTACTTTTTGGTTACCGTTCAATTCTTTCAAAAGTTTATCGTGAACGTCTTCTTCAATACCCAAACTACTCAACAGAGAAGCGGCATCGCTTTCGGCGTTCCATCCGTCCATTTCAGCAAAATCGGCTTCCAATTCTGAGGCACGCATGCCATCGTCTTCAGTAAAATCTTCTTTTGCATACAATGCGTCTTTTTCCTCCATGATAGCCCACAACTGTGAATGGCCTCGGATTACGGTTTGTAAAACCGGAAATTCATCGAAGGCAAAGTGGTTCTGATTTAACACCGCCATCCGTTTACCGGGATCCATATCAACGGAACCGGTGTTCGGTTCGATTTCCCCCGATAAGATTTTTAAGAAAGTAGATTTACCGGCACCGTTGGCACCGATTATTCCGTAGCAGTTACCACGGGTAAACTTCAAATTGACATCTTCAAACAATACGCGCTTACCAAAGCGCAAAGAAACATTAGCAACCGTTAACATAAATGACTGCAAAGGTACGAATTAATCGTGGGTGTGAGAAACTTCTCTACGGGGTATTATTTTGTAATAAATGGTAACCTTTACTGACGAAAACTACGAATTCCTGACTTCTTTTTACTCGTTATCCCGATAAATGGGTGATTACAACACCTTAAAAGCATTACGGACCCAATAAAGCCTCCCAACAAATTGAAAACAATATAGTTAACATAAAAACTGCGTGAGAATCGCAATAAATATTGTGACATTTTATTGCAAAAATCGCCATAATACGACTGTCACAAATTGTCACAAGGCCCTGTCACATGCAAAAAAGCAGACGCAATTTTGTTGCATGAATTCACGCAAGTTTTGGATTTCTGCGGTTTTGTTCGGTTTACTTACAGGTGTTACCTCTCTTAGAGCACAAACATTAGGTAGTAATTATGCCACCACAGAAAATTATACTCACCTTCATTTGAGTGAGGCTATCGGTCAACCCTATGCGGTGGCGAGTACCACTATCGGTAACAAACTCCAGTTCAATCAAGGACAAATATTGCCATTACGGACTAATAATGTGGTTCCTTCAAGTTTAGCCCTTAGCGTTTTCCCCAATCCGGTAATCGACGAATTGAACGTGCGGATAAATGAAGGAGCTTCCATAGCAATGGCAGAAATCCGCGATATCAACGGAAGAAAGTTGTCGGAGTTCTCTTACTCCTCCCCTAGAAACCTAGTCCAATTGAACCTCCAAAAATGGAGCGCAGGCATATATATAATTAAGGTAGTCGACGCCGAAGGTCGTTTCGCAACCGTAAAATTCACCAAAATCTCTACATCAAAATAATTCAAATGAAACGCATCATTCAATTTTTTATCGTTGGGCTCGTATTAAGCTCAACTGTATCAAAGGCACAATCCGTAGGAGCCACGGCTCAATTGGGCGCGTACTCTGCTCAGTACAAGAACCCCAACAACGCCGAAGAAACGGTAACAGGTAAAGATCATTTATCATTAGGGGCTACCTATGAGGTTAAACTAGACAACAAAGGACAATTGAGTATTCCTGTCGTATTAAACTACACCCGTTTTGGTACCGAACAAAATTTTGGAGAAACTCAAATTATGACTCAAAATGCCAACACACTTAATTTGGGTGCGGGCGCCAAATACTTCATCAACAGCGATGAACATACAATTCGTCCATTTGCTGCTGCGCTGATTTCATATGAAGCTTTACTAAACTCTACCTATTATTATGAAGCCCAGCAGGCAGGAGACCTAGATTGGCGTTCCAATGCCTATTTGGGCATTCAGGTGGGTGTGGGCATTGAAACCGGGTTGAACGCACGTATGGACATATACGGTTCGTTCAATTTGGGCTTATTAAACCGTTTGGATCA
>CBFHXF010000076.1:0-7480 GCA_965659745.1 Bacteroidia bacterium | reverse complement strand
CTACACAAGCAGTGGGAGCTCCCTATGATCAAAAAGCTGCAGTGGCGTTCACCGCAGCAGGCAACAATTTCGAACTGGCCATTGCCGTTGCGGTAGCCGTATTCGGATTGAACTCTGGACAAGCATTCGCGGGCGTAATTGGTCCTCTGGTAGAAGTTCCTGCGCTTATCTTATTAGTTCAAGTAGCAAAAAAACTTTCTTCTTAATTGTTAATTATTAACGGTCAGTCGTCAATGGTCAGTCGTTAATGGTCAGTTGTCAATTAGCTGCCATTTCGATAATGGTTAATCTCTAACTTTTGACCTTCAATCAATAACCAAACACGAGCGCAGCGAGTCCTATACCACCAAAGGAAGCCCCCTACGAGCGCAGCGAGTATCCCGCGAGCGCAGCGAGTATCTAGCGAAGCGCAGCGAGTATATTATTCAAAGTAACAGACGGGCGCATCACCTTTTCAGTCAACTCTGCATTAGGGAAGTAATACCCACCAATGTTAGCTGGCTTTCCTTGCACGCCATTAAGCTCTTGAATTATTTCGTTTTCGTTATTCACAAAATCGGCAGCAACTTGTGAGAAAATTTCCTTTAACTCTGCATCATCAGATTGTTCGGCTAATGCTTGGGCCCAATACATCGCCAAGTAGAAATGCGATCCGCGATTGTCAATTCCGCCTAATTTTCTTGTGGGACTTTTGTCTTGATCCAAGAATTTAGAGGTGGCTTGATCCAATGTTTTGGATAAAACGGCCGCTTTTTGATTGCCGTCTTTCTCTGCAAAATGCTCCAAACTTACAGCCAAGGCCAAAAACTCACCAAGACTGTCCCAACGCAAATAATTTTCTTCTAACAACTGTTGAACATGCTTAGGTGCAGATCCGCCGGCACCCGTTTCAAACAGTCCACCACCATTCATCAAAGGCACAATCGACAACATTTTTGCAGACGTACCCACCTCTAAAATTGGGAATAAATCCGTTAAATAGTCGCGCAAAACATTGCCTGTAACAGAAATAGTATCTAGGCCTTGAACGATGCGCTCAAAGCTGAAAGTGGTAGCTTCCACGGGCGACATAATCCGAATATCCAAACCACTGGTGTCGTGGTTTTTTAAATACAAGTCTACTTTTTTTATCAATTCACGGTCGTGGGCTCTTTGTGAATCCAACCAGAAAACAGCGGGTGTTTGGGTGGCACGGGCACGACGAACGGCTAAGGCTACCCAATCTTGAATGGGGGCGTCTTTTACCTGACACATGCGAAAAATATCGCCCGATTCAACCTCTTGGGTTAATACCGCAACTTCATTCACGCGTACTTCTACCCTTCCGCTTTCTTTCATTTGGAATGTTTTGTCATGAGAACCGTATTCTTCTGCTTTTTGTGCCATCAATCCTACGTTGCTCACGCTTCCCATAGTGGTAGGATTTAATGCACCATTTTTCTTACAGAAATCTATACTGGCCTGGTATACACCGCTGTAACAACGGTCTGGTATAATCGCTTTCGTATCTTGTAATTTACCTGCGGCGTTCCACATTTTCCCAGAATCGCGAATCATAGCAGGCATAGAGGCATCGATAATAACATCGCTTGGCACATGCAAGTTGGTAATTCCTTTATCGGAGTTGACCATAGCCAAAGCAGGTCCCTGATTCAAAACTTCTTGCAAGTCTGATTCGATTTCCATTCTCTTATCGGCTGGAAGTTGCTGAATTTTAGCATACACATCGCCCAATCCGTTATTCACATCAATACCTAAAGAGGTAAATTCTTCTTTATATTTTTGGAACACCGCTTCGAAGAAGACCTCTACGGCAGCCCCAAAAATAATAGGGTCGCTCACCTTCATCATGGTTGCTTTTAAGTGAAAAGACAAAAGCACCTGAGAATCTTTGGCTTCCTTAATTTGTTCTTTTAGGAAACTTTTTAATTGGCTTATACTTAGAACTGAGGCATCGATAATTTCACCAGACTTTAATTTCAATCCAGACTTCAATACCGTTTCGGCTCCTTGTTCATTAACGAAAACGATGTTCGATTCTGAGTCGTTTTCAATACAAACACTTTTTTCCGATCCATAGAAATCGCCGTCCGACATGCTTGCAACGTGGGTTTTGCTATCTGCCGACCAAGCGCCCATGCGGTGGGGATGTTTTTTAGCGTAATCTTTTACTGCTTTAGGAGCCCTACGGTCGCTATTTCCTTCGCGCAAAACCGGATTCACGGCAGAACCTTTTACCTTGTCGTATCGAGATTGGATTTCTTTTTCTTCCGCGGTTTGAGGTTCATTTGGATAATCGGGTAAATCATAACCCGCCGCTTGAAGTTCGGCAATTGCCGCTTTCAATTGGGGAATTGAGGCGCTTATATTGGGTAATTTTATGATGTTGGCTTCAGGCGTTTTGGCCAATTCCCCCAGCTCAAAAAGATCGTCGTTGATTCTTTGATTTTCAGGAAGTCTGTCGGCAAAAACGGCTAAAATACGACCGGCTAAAGAGATATTCCTCGTTTCCACCTCAATACCGGCTTGTGCGGTAAATGCGCTAACGATGGGTAAAAAACTGTAGGTTGCGAGCGCAGGGGCTTCGTCGGTAAGGGTGTATAAAATCTTATTCATTCCGGTATTTTTTTCTTAGTGCGAAGATACCACTATCAATTGTGAATTATAAATTATGAATTATGAAATTTGGCGCTTGGATTCAAATTTGTGGTACTTGGCGTACTATGATATGAATGAGATTGATTTAAATTAGGTTTGTAAATAAAATATTATTTTCGAGGCATGATCAAACCCCAAAATGTGGATGATTTTCTGCAACATGGTTGTGGAAGATGCGCGAAGGGAGGCACACCAGATTGCAAAGTGCATTTATGGACTCAAGAATTGATGTTTTTGAGGAATTTGTGTTTGGAAAGTGGCCTTACGGAAACCATTAAATGGGGCATGCCAGTGTATACCCACAAAGACAAAAATGCCATTATTCTAGGGGCATTTAAGGAGTTTAGTACGATTGGTTTTTTCAAGGGAAGCCTTTTGAACGACCCTCAAAATATCTTACAAGTGTCGGGCGAAAACACCCAAGACAGTCGCATAATAAAGATAAAGCACCTGAGCGAACTTACGTCAATTGAAGACTGGATTCGGGTTTTTATACAGGATGCCATTGCCATTGAAGAACAGGGATTAAAACCACCTAAAATGGAAAAGAAAGACTTGGTATTGCCGGAAGAACTTCACACATATTTAAATCAAAACCCAGAGGTATCAAATGCTTTTTACGCCTTAACACCGGGCCGACAGCGCAGTTGGGTAATTTTCATTAGCGGTGCCAAACAAAGCCCTACTCGAGAATCGAGGGTTTTAAAAGCCGTTCCAAAGATTTTGGAGGGGAAGGGAATGCACGATTGAATTATGAATGGTGAATTATGAATTATGAATGGGTGGGGTAGATTTAAGTTTGTGTTAAATATGCTGTTTGGCGCAGGTGGCGCGCTTTGTGGTTTCTCTTTACCTTATATTCGTGGAACAAAATTTTATTTATGAAAACCATTCGTGCAACCCTGGTTTTGGCCTTAACCATTCCCTTTATCGGATTCAGTTCCTGCGGTAATTCGTCTGATTCGGCCAATGAGAATTCTACTAAAGACTCAGTTACTTTAGACACGCCCAGTTGGGGATTTTCTCCTATTATGCAGCAATTTGTAGATTCTATTTCTCAAAATTTAGAGGATATTGATTCGGCTCGTAAGTTAGAATTGAACACACTCGCCACATACATTACAGAATCGCTCCAAGCGGACACATTGGTTAAACTTACCTATATATGCACACACAATTCCAGAAGAAGTCATATGGCTCAATTGTGGTCTGCCGTAGCTGCGCATTACTACGGCGTTAAATCGGTAGAAACGTATTCTGGAGGAACGGAAGCCACGGCATTCAATCCCCGTTCTGTAGCCTGTTTGAAGAAACAAGGTTTTGACATCACGCCCTTGAATGAAGAGAAAAACACGCAATACTCGGTTGTTTTTAGTCCTGCAGTACCCGCTATAAAGGCATTTTCTAAGATTTATAACGACCCCAGCAATCCACAAGATGGATTTATTGCAGTTATGACCTGTTCGCATGCCGACGAGGCATGTCCGGTGGTAAATGGTGCCTCAAAACGTGTGGCGATACCCTACATAGACCCTAAAATTTCAGATAATACCGACTTAGAATCACGAACCTATTATCAAAGAAGCGCTCAAATTTGCAGTGAGGCCTTTTACGTTTTCAAGCGGGTAAAATCTATTATGTAATCGTTTTTTACTTCGAATGTTCAGAGAAGACGTAAATAAACGCAATTACAAAAACAACTTAGGAGTAGCTATATATTGATTTTTGCAGCTTTGGTTTTAAGTATTGGCCTGATCTATGATTCTATAAAATCATATGGTAACATAGAATAATAAAACCAAGAATTCCATCCATCGCATTTCCTGTTTTTAGCAACCAATGTAGCATAGATTGTTTATTTTTGTAAAATTGATACTAAAACGCACCGTTGCTCAAATTTTAATCTTACTGTTAATCCTACCAATCGGATTGACCTCTGGGTATTTAAAATGGCAACAACGAATGGTCAAACAAGAGGTAAAATCAAAATTATTATGCAATCTTGATGACACAGATTTAACGCGACTTAGTTTTCATAAACAGGGAGTATCATCATTAAATTGGAAAGACATACACGAATTTTCGTACGGTGGTGAAATGTACGATGTGGTGCGAATAGAAACCTTAAAAGACTCAGTTATTTATTGGTGTTGGCATGATGTCAAAGAAAGTATAATCGAACAACAACTATATTCTCTGTACAAAGCAACTTTTTTTTCAAAACCCCACTCTCAACGGGCATCTCACCACCTTTGGAATTATTTAATGACACTATTTTTTGACTTTCCTAGTTCCATCAAAGCGATTTCTTTAAATTATCTCCAAGACCTAGGTAACTCTGTGTTCGCATATTTACCTCAAATTTACGTTACTACGCCATCGCCACCGCCCCGAATCTGTTGATTTCCAGACCCTATGGAGCCCTGTTTGTTATGGGCCAATTATTTTAATTTTTAAATAATTATTAACTAAAATCAACATGAAAAAACAATTAACCTATTGGGTTGTGTTTTTGTGCTCGTATATAGCACAATCACAAACATTGATCATATTAAATAGTGAAACAAAAAAAACGATTTCTGGGGTAATTCTACTGCAAGAACACCCCTTGGTTTCGAATATATCTAATAGTCGAGGTGAAGTAAATTTGAGATACTTTGATTTAAAACGTCCGATTGAAATAAGTACCGAAGGATTTCAAACTAAAAAGTTGAATATAGGATCTGAATTCAAGGGTACTATGGACGTTTTTTTAGATCCTTTAACGCTTAAACTTAGTGAAATCATTGTTTCTGCTACCCGCTGGCATGAATCAAGTAAAAACATTCCGGTTCAAACCAGCAGTGTAAGCGCCAAGGAAATCAGTTTAGGACAACCACAAACGGCCGCCGACCTTTTGGATTTATCGGGAAAAGTGTTCATTCAAAAAAGTCAACAAGGCGGAGGATCGCCAATGATTAGAGGCTTTGCCACCAATCGTTTGATTTACACCATAGATGGGGTTCGCATGAATACGGCCATCTTTAGAGGAGGAAATATTCAAAATGTCATCAACTTAGACCCTTTCAATACCGAACAAACGGAAGTGATTTTTGGTCCCGGTTCCGTCATTTATGGAAGCGATGCCATAGGAGGGGTCATGAGTTACCAGACCCTCAGGCCTCAATTGGCCATGAATGATAAAATTCTTGTAAATGGCAATGCGAATATCCGTTACTCAGAGGCCAACAATGAACAAACCGCACATATTGACCTGAAGGTCGGGTTGAAAAAATGGGCCTTTGTAAGTAGCTTTTCCCGTTGGGATTTCGATCATTTAAGACAAGGATCCCACGGCCCTGAAGATTATATAAAATCCTATTATGCAACTCGAATCCAAAACAAAGACAGTACGATTCAACAATCCAATCCCTTGTATCAAATCCCTACTGGCTACCAACAGTATAACGCCATGCAAAAAGTATTGTTCAAACCTAATGAAAATTGGGAGTTTCAATATGGATTTCATTTTTCTCGCACTTCTAATTTTGGAAGATACGACCGACATAATCGACTGCGCAGGGGTATTCCGAGGTATGCCGAATGGGAGTACGGACCGCAATCATGGTTGATGCATCTTTTACAAATAAACCACCGCGGCTTAAACCGTTTTTACGATCAAATGAGCATCAGATTGGCACAACAGCAATTTGAAGAAAGCCGCATCGATCGTGACTTTAACAGTCAAAACAGAAATACCCAAACTGAAAACGTACTTGCCCTCTCTATCAATACCGATTTCAGTAAAACTTTGGGCAAAGAGAATACCCTTTTTTACGGCATTGAAGGAGTGTATAACAATGTCAACTCTTCGGGAACCCTCACGCAAATTGAAACAGAAGTATCACAAATAGGGCCTTCCAGATACCCCGAATCGCAATGGCGCTCTTGGGGCATTTATGCTACCGACGAACAAGAAATTGGTGATAAATGGACATTACGCACCGGTATACGGTATAATTGGTTCGGACTTAATGCCAATTTTAAGAACAACTTGAACTTCTATCCCCTACCCTTTCAAACCGCTAATTTGAATAACGATGCATTAACGGGCAGTATCGGTTTGGTATATCGCCCTACCCCTTCCCTCTTGGTACGCGGCAATTTAGGTACCGCATTTCGATCGCCCAACGTTGACGATATGGGAAAAATCTTCGATAATGAACCCGGAACCATAACCATTCCCAATCCCAATCTCAAGTCTGAATATGCGTATAATGCAGATGCCGGTTTTGTGAAGCTCTTTGGTGATCGATTCAAATTTGAAATAAGTGCCTATTTCACCCAATTGAATAATGCGTTGGTAAGGCGTAATTTTCAACTGAATGGTTCCGACAGTATGTTATTTCAAGGTGAATTATCTCAAATACAAGCCATTCAAAATGCGGCTTTGGCTCAGGTATTTGGGTATCATCTAGGTTGGGAATGGAAATGGACAAAAAAGCTGTACTGGAAAACTGATTTTAATTTTCAGGAAGGTTATGAAGAACTAGATAATGGCAGCATCAGTCCATCTCGACATGCAGCGCCCTTCTTCGGACAATCGCGTATTCGGTATCAAACGTCAAAATTCACTGGAGAGATTAATGCAAGATTTCAAGGGGAACGCTCCTTCGAGGAATTGGCTTTTGAAGAACGTGGCAAAACCGAAATTTACGCCAAAGACGCAGCGGGCAACCCCTATGCACCCTCTTGGTATACTTTAAATTTGAAAGTGCAATACCAAATCACAGATTGGCTAAGAATCAACACGGGTATTGAAAACATTACCGATCAACGCTAC
>CBFHXF010000075.1:0-7655 GCA_965659745.1 Bacteroidia bacterium | reverse complement strand
CACCACCAAATGATTTCCTTGCTGGGCATTGGAAATACCCAGCAAGGAGAGTAACAATATGAATATGAATGGTTTCATTTTTAGTTTGCAACTATGAATTTAATAGAAAACGTTTGATTATTACTAAATATTCTTGCCACATACATTCCTTCTGAGACATTTATTAGTTCAACGGTGTGTTCGTCGACTTGCTTAAATTCTACTTCTTGACCACCAATGTTATAAATACTAAGTCTATCGAATGACAGAGAAATATTTGTAAAACTCAATCTTGGAAATTCCGGAGATATTGGATTAGGGAATAAATTAACTATTGCATTGAATATGGACTCTGAATTACTTTCGTTAATTTCTGGATTTAATGCAATACCCGGATTATTATTGATCAAAGGAAATCCATAAATGACTCTATTATATTCAGCTTTGAAATTTTCTTCATTGTAATTTGAATTAGGTGGTGGAACAGGAGGGAAATAGACAACGCTCCCTCCAAAATCGGAACTTAGCCCATTAGTCCAGCGAGAAATGTGACAAGAGCTGGAATCTAGGCATTGATTTTGATTTACAGAAATTGGATTAGGGAAAGTCAAACTACCCACTGGAAAATTCTTCGGTATTGGTAGTTCATTAGGGATGTCCGAGCAATTTCCAAAGTAGTAATATTGAATTATTTCTTGATGATACCAATCTGGCATATCATTAAATGCTGGGCAAAGTCCTTCCTTTGCAAATAAATTACCGGCTGCCAAGTTACTTGAACCAATACTCGTAATGTTCGTGTACGGATTAAAACTCCAATCGGTACTTACGTTGGTATTGGTGTTGCAATTGATCTTAAGGTTTGAACTAGCTTCATTTACCTTAAGCGCAATATTCTTGTTGCTTTGATAAGACATTGCGTTGGTTGAATTTTTATAGATTAGCGATGGGTTTATTGCGTTCAGGTTATCACTATTTTCTATGTAAATTCCGTGTGTAAACCTAATTAAATCATTTATTTGGATATCATTTTGTATGAGTTCAAATTGAGAAGTCCCTTTAGTGGAGATTCCATAATTTCCATCTAAATTGTATATAGGTTCTTTTCCTAAGTTCACATCACCTATAATGATCTCATTTTCATAAGCTATAATTCTATTCCCGTTACCAAAATGCATGGCATGTCTGCAGTCTTCAAATCGATTATTTAGTACTTTAATTGGATAACCCAAATAGTAATAGGGCTGAAGGAATGCAGCGTCTATGCCAACACTCAATTCTCTGAATATACATGGCGGCTCCGTTTGTGCAGGAGGTTGACATTCTTCCACGTTGCTAACATTCCATTGATTTTTTAATACAGTGAAGTTTGAATTTATTGCCTTAATTCCCGTCCCACGATAATTTCCTACAAAATTTGAAGCTGCATCAGAATTAATGAATTGTGTTCCCCAAATATTCAATCCATTGATGCCGTTCAAATAAATATGGTTTTCCAATCCTTCATTAAATCCATCTTCAACCGATTGCTGATAGTCAAATTTGGCTTTGATTATTTTTGATGAAGAGTAAAAATCATTTTGCATTTCTACACCGGTGCGGCAATTGGTAAATTTGGCATCACTGTTCTGAGAACTCCCGATGCTAATTTTGGTATTTTGATTGGATTTTATGCCCGTTATCGCCTCTTTAATTTCAGCAGAACCCATCAATAGTTCAGCTTTGGTCAGCCCCAATCCACCCGACATTAACTCAATTCCTTCCCAACTACCACCGCATTCACTAACTCCTCTTAAAGTTACCCCGTTTTCAATAATTACCTTTCCACCTGGATAAACGACAATGTTTTTCATTGGTTCTGGACTACTTGCTATACCATGTGCAAATTCCTCAACGTGGGGAAATTGTAAGTCTACACCTTGCCCTCCCAAGAACTTTAATGTATAGCCAGGCTCAACAATAATTCTACTACCTACTATCCCGCTGCCGCCTATTTGCATAGTAGTTGGGTTGCCCGGTCTAGCACTAGACCACTGTTGCACACTAAAGTCGTGGCCATTAGGAACGTTTGAAATGAATTCGGTTGCATTTTGAACAGCATTTGCTTGACAACCAGAACCCCAAAGTGCAATATCTAGATCCTCATTCCCTGGAACAGTTTGATTTAGATCATTATAATTATTTCCTGCAGTGATATATCTTCCATTTTTTGTTACTATTAGTTCAAAAGGACAAATACCACTTGGTCCGATGCCTAGTTCTCGGGAATGCCATTCCAAATTGTTATTCCCTCGATCAACTTTCATTAAAAAATAATGATTGGTTACCGTATTGGGATGATCTGCATTATTGGTTAGAACAATAAAATCATCATCATTATCTAAAGCAATTCGAGGATAATAATCAGATCCTGAAGAATGGGCTAAGTAGTATACTTTTTGGTTATTTCCAGAGAAAAACGTGTCTAACGTGAAATTCGTAGGATTGAATTTCAATTCTCTCACATGAACATCGCCAGCAATTAACTGATTTGAACCGGAGGGGGCATTTCCATTTTTTCTATCCGTATTACTAGCATTATTGCCGGTTAAATACATATAATTCCACAATTCAAGTCCACCTATATCACCATTCTGTGTCTGACAAATGTCGTAACCTTTGAAATTATAAGTTAATTCCGGGTTGGTGGCAGGTGCAATATCCAACTCGTCAAATTGAGGGATAGATGTGTTAAAACTGCTCGTGTTATCATAATGTTCTAATTTGTAATAATTAATGGTTGATAGTGGGATATTAGCCGCTCCATAATATACATTGAAATTGCCTACAAATGTCGGATATGAATTACCTTTATCGCTCCAACCCGTAAAAGCTATTCCAGTTGGTTCTTCATTGCTAACTTTAGGCATATCACGAGAAGAACTTCCACTCGGAAACAACAAGCACATCCCAAATAATTCACCATCAATATTGGTGCCATTTCCAACCATAGTAGTTGTTAGATTCTCAAGTTGCTCGTCAAATTTAAAAATAGCCATTTGATTATTTTTCTGACCAACTCCCACATATCCTGTAAAATTACTCGTGCTTACATGGGCAATATCATTTATTTGATAGGTGTGAGTGGTGTAGTAATCAAAAATTCGTGGAAAATTGGGCGATATATTTCCTTGTTTATCAACCTTCATGACAAAGATTTTAGAACCTTGATAATAATACCCGAACGCCAGAAAACCATCAGATGTTTCTATGACCTTTGTATGAATCTCAGCTCCTTCAATGATAGCTGAATCTATAACAGCTGGAATACCAAATGGGGCAATTTTTGTGTGAGCACCAGGTTTTAAAAATTGATGCCATTTTATATTGAAATATTTATCATACTTAATCAATCCTGGATACTCCCTTTTACCGTTCACGGAAATATCATACTGCTCAATCCTAGTAGTAAAAACAAAATCACCGTCACTTGTCTCTACTCCTCCATAATGCCAGTCTTCTAAAGTGATCGTGTCATTAGGATTATACCGTTCTGTGTAAATGGGAGACCCTTTTTGATTGATGATTTTGGGTTCCAAAGTCTGTGCACTGAGTGATTCAGAAGAACAAACAATACTAAAAATTAACCAATAGTAAATTGGCGAAATGATTTTCGTTTTTTTCATGTTATATAATTTTAAATTTTATTTTACTGTAATTGAACATTGAGTTTTAGGCTTATTAAGGAGGCTTCAATTTTACGGTGAAATAAATTTTTAAACATTATCATAAATAGTATAATTCATACTATTTATTGCATCTCTGGCCAATACGATTATTCGTAAAAATAATGGTATTTATATTACCTAAATTAAGAAAGTCAAACCCTATTGTTGCTGAGTGCAAATTGACCACTTATGAGCTACAAATCAACAATGTAAGATTGTAAATTAATAATCAAATAATGAAATCGTTGTGCAAACTAATTATCCAAAAAAATACTAAAAAGTAAAACAAGAAAAATACCTATATGAATATTTTCACAAAAATCACCCGCACTGCAATTGTGCAACATCTGTTAGATAAAGGGAAACTAACAGGATTGTTATTAGTTGCCGTTATTAACATGAACTGTTTATTCAGTCAAATAAATGGTTGGCCATCGTCCATTCATGGGTCTGCTGTCATTAGTAGCAACCAAACATGGGGCAATGATCGGGCAAGGGTTACTTCGGTATCTGGAACCGCTGCAAAAACGCTGTCTATTTCAAACGTTGTCGGGAGTTTTACCAATGGAGATTGGGTCATTGTTATTCAAATGTTGGGTGCTGGTATGGGTTCAAATACTCTAGCCGAAGTTACATCTGTTGGTACAACAACTGTAGATGTAACGTCTAATTTAGTTGGTGGCTATACAAATACATGGCCATCATTTTCTTTTGGATCAAACGATATGGTACAAATTGTTAAGGTAAGTCGATATTGGGATTTAACCATAAATTCGGGTATTATTACTTGTCCGGCGTTTGATATTACAACTGGTACTGGAGGAATTTTACCCGTAATGGTCGGTAATAATTTTATTATGAATGGGGGTTATTTTAACGCCCATGCCAAAGGGTTTCACCATCATTTTGCTAGCGGTGGTGGATTAGGTATTGGGGCTGCTGGTTCACCTCAAGCGCCGGTTCACATTCCTTTTGGTTCCTGTTTAGGTTCTCATACTGCTAGTGTTGATAAAAATACTAATACATTGTACAGTACTTTTAGGGAAAATTCAACTGGGTTTCGGGGTGAGTCTGATGGTGCATTAACTACAGCTGGATCGACACACATAACAACATCCAATAATGGTATTGCAGGTGGCTTGGCAAACAATTCTCAAAACCCAGGTACCTCCAAATCAGGTGAAGCGTTTTATTGGTTTAGTCACTCAAGTTATCCAAATGATTTACATCTTGGTTGCAGCGGTAAATGCGGAAGCAATGCAGGCAAAGGTGCTGGTGGTGGAGGATTTGGTGGGACTGGAGGAGCAGGTGGATCTGGAGCCCCATTCCCTGGAACTGCAGGTATTGCGGGTAGCTCTGGGGGCTCTGGGGGTAATTCTAGCGGTGCAGGAGTAGGTGGTGGTATTATTTACTTAAAAGTAGCCAATTCTTCATTTAATTTTAGCAATAGCAATAAAAGATTTTACGCTTCTGCATCTTCTGGGCAAAATGGAGGTAATGGCGGTAACGGTGGCCGTGGCGGAAAAGGCGGGCTTGGAGCTAATGGACAGTGTGTTGGTGTAACAATACAAACCCCTGGTGGTGTTGGTGGATACGGAGATGGTGGCATAGGAGCCGATGGAGGCGATGCGGGAACAGGCGGCTGCGGTGGAACCATATGGATTATTAAAAAAAGTGGTGGAACCCATGTCACCTTTGGTCCATATGTAAACAATGCCGCTGGGGCAGGTGGTAAAGGTGGAGCCCCTGGTTACACTCCGGCTTACGAAAAAGCTGAACGACCCAAAAACTACAGTCCTTTATTGGGCAGTATGCTCTGTAACCCTGGACCTATATTTACGCATTCGTCTGAATGGAAGGTGTGTGTGCCCCTAAGATGCGATTGTGATGAAGTGTTCAGGCATTTAGGTGTAGATATGAATGGTGCAGTGACTACCAACACTGGTGGAACAAATTGGGCCATTACCAAGGCAGGTCAGGCACCAGTTTATTGGAACCAATCGAACACATTATTTTATAATAAAGTCGTAGGTACATGTACCACAAAGTATGAGTGTAGAATGAAGAAAAATAGTTTATTCATAGATTTTATGAACAAAGCGTTTGCGCAATCGGACCTTCAGACATACACGGGAGTACCTTTAAATGTTGGCATTAATAAAACAGCCATGTTTGGAATTAATACTCAATTGTATTACGGAACCCATTTAGTATTTGAGTATGACCCTAATTTAGATAGGTTGACAGATTTAGATAATGTACAAAGCCCATACGTAGATGTAGATGTATGTCATTATGATTACGATAAAACCATTGTGCTTCCACCTCCTGGAGGTGGCGGAGGTGGTGGCGGCGGAGAATTTGGTCCAATTGATGATGAAATATTAATTATTAGTACACCAACGGGTGGTGAAGGGGTTGATGGATATTCTCAGAGTGGTGGTGATTTTGAGGAAGAACTTACTTCATCCGCACCCCCATTAGAGGAAGATTATAATCAAGGTTTTAAAACAGATGGTAGTTTGTTGAATGAAGTGGGAACAATTGCCCTGGTCAATAAAATTGAAATTAAAAATGACCCTAAATTTGATATTGCTTATTACCTTTATAGCATGGACGGCAAAATGATGTATCACACCAAAAATGCGGATAACTTCACAATTTCAAATATTGCCTCTGGAACCTATTTACTTATATTAACCAAGGACAATATAAAAATTACACGAAAACTAAATGTGCATTAACAAACACATGAATATTATAAAAAAAACAGGCCTAGTTATGTTACTAAGCCTGTTGTTTTTCATTGATAGACCTGTTTTGGGCCAACAATTTATTAATGGAAAATTAAGGTATAAACCCGTTACTGGGGGATACTTTAGTAATCCATATATAGACCGTTTATTCATTACAAAAATGGGGGGAGATTACAAAAGATATTACGCTTTACAGACCAGTACAACTTTGCAAAATTGCCGGTATTCTTGGCCCTCTGATCAAATCAATTACCTATATAATGAAGTCCCTGGCTTAGACACGCTCAATGTGCACGGTGGTAATTTTGCATATACAACAGAAATAGCGAGAATGTTAAAAGTACCTTCACACATTTTAGTAAACGGAAATTATTATCCCAATCACCGTGCTGATTCCATTTGCGAAATATCTTTAGGATATAATTCAGATACCATGAGCAGACAAGGATGGAGTTTAGAATTAAATTCCCCATTAATCAAAGACAGTTTATATACCTTGCAATTTTCAATCAACAGTGCTCACACGGCTTTATCATTCCCTGAGAAATTTCATATTCGGAATTTATATCCAAGATCCAAATTCCAGATTGTGGTTACTCAGTCGAACGATAGAAATGAGCCCGGTGAGGAGTTGTGCAGGCTTGATAGGTTTGATATTGTGGGAAAAGATACTTTTCCTTTTGGGTATTTAGCTCGAGACAGTTTTGATGTTTATTACAAAATAAGAAAAAATATTAGCGGTAAAAATAATGGGAAGTTTTTAACCTTTAAAATTTACCATAACATCAGAGAAGATACATTCTTCCGATCTACCATTAATTATGTGAATTTTTTGGAGCCAAATTGCGATAATTATAGCGCGAATCAAACCCGTGTTTTAACCACATGTTTTTTATTAGAAAGCCCAGTAAAAATATTGGGCGACACAGTATTGTGTAATACCTCAACTGGTAATATACTTAAGGCCAGCTCAAATCATAGTACTGACAAATATCTTTGGTCAACAGGTGAAATCACCTCGAGTATAAGAGTAACAATGCCAGGTTTATATTGGTTAAAAAAAGATAGAAATGGGAGCTTAGGCTATGATACCATAGAAATTAAATCAGCCCCATCCTACCAAACCATAAATATAGATACCAGTTTTTGTAGTAGAAATGTGGTGACCTTAGGCGATTCCGTAGCTGGGGTAAGCGAGTATATTTGGAATACG
>CBFHXF010000074.1:0-8237 GCA_965659745.1 Bacteroidia bacterium | reverse complement strand
AAATTAGAGTCAATTGGGGAAATGGCAGCACCGGTCGGGTGAGTTTAGAATTGACATCTCCTTTTGGTTGTAAAGGTCCGACAAAGGAAATACCGGTAAACCTATTGCCGGCTCCCGACAGGCCCAATATTACAGGTCCGGATACCGTCTGTATGGGAAATTCCTATCAATACCGATACACGCTTTCGAATTTCGAGGCCAATTTGGTTTATGCTTGGGAGGTGTTTGATGGCGTGGAAAGGGCTTCAGCCGCTAATAAATCGTATGTGGATCTTACATGGTTATTCATGCAAAACAAACCTGCGTTTGTTCGTGTGATCGCAACCAACCAAGGCGGTTGCGTGAGCCTGCCAGATACGCTGTTTATAATGCCCGCCGGCGCTGGAATACCCATTCTCAGCGGTCCCAAAGCCGTATGTCCGAATAACGACAATATCGAATACCAAATTACCAATTTCGACTCAAAAACAACCTATACATGGTCGGCTTTGGGGGCCCGAAACGTAAAACCAGGTAACAACGGATTGGCCTTAATTGACTGGGGAAATACCGGTTCAGGTTGGCTAAAAGTGGTCGCCACCAACCGATTTGGATGTAAGGATTCGGTAACTTTAAATATCGTAAAAACCCATCAATTACCCGGACAGATGCCGCAAGGCGATACTGCCTTCTGCGAATTTACGCCGAACATTCCCTACAAAGTCAATGCCGTTAGCGGTGAAACGTATTCTTGGTCCATTTCCGGGGGAAGCCTACAGAACGGCCAAAACACCCCATCCATAACGGTCAATTGGGGCGCAAAAGGAAACGGATATGTGGGCGTGAAAGCCACGGCTTACGATCCTATCAACGATAAAGAATGCAGCAGTCAAGAATTCCAATTGCCGGTAGTTTTATATCCCATTCCAACGGGAGATATTTTTGTTCCCAATACCGAACCTGAACAATGCCAAGACAATGTGCCATATCGCTTGCAAACCCAGTTACAGGGGGCCTTGCAAAACGGCGATTCACTGGAAGTACAGGTCAATAACGGTTTAACGTTCCAAAAATTAAGAAATACCAATGGCATAATTGAAAACATCGAAATTAGCAAAAATCAACCCGGTACGTATAACATCAGAGCCCGCATTATTTCGGCCTTTGGTTGCATCGGTCCGTGGGATGAGGTATCGATCACCATCAATCCAAAACCAAGCAATACCGTTATAATAGGTAACGATGTGATTTGTTTTCCCCCGAGAAACGAATACGAATACCAGGTGAACGGGGCTGCTTCAAGCACTTTTGTGTGGAATTTAACCGGGGGAAGTTTTACTTTGAATCCACAGAGCGGCAATTTGGCACGGGTGGCATGGGACACGGCTGCGGCCTTGCGATTGTTGCAAGTTCAGGAAATTTCCGACAAGGGATGTCCGGGCGATTTGGTGCCTTTTGATGTAGACTACGACAATCCGAATATCGAGGCCCGATTGGTAAGCGTATCGCCGCCTCCAGGGGGCGATACCCGCATCATTTTCGACTATAAAGTGGGCAATTCGCCCGTGCCGAACGGAGACGTACGCATCCAACGTAGGCCTAATTTATTCGGGGGAATCTGGTCGAACGCCGGTACTTCCCCTCAGAATGCGCAAACGTTTAGCGATGGAAACGTAAATCCAGATGCCGGAGCCTACGATTACAGAGCTTATATGTTGAATCGCTGCGGCGATACTTTATATACAGAGGTGCATACCACGGTGTGGTTGCAAGGAGATAAGACCGGACCTTTAAGCATGAAAGTCGAATTCAGTCCCTATTTCGGATTCGAAAATGGGGTAGAGCGTTACGAGTTATACCGACAGTTGATTGGCAAGGGAGAATACGAATTATATGAAACATATCCGGTGGAAAGTCAAGATTCGTTTGAAAACGGAGAAGACAATTACGGACAGCGTTTCCGGATTAAGGCCTATGAATTAGGGGGCAATCGGGAATCATGGAGTAACGATGTAGCGTTGTATTTTGAGCCGGTGATGTTTGTGCCGAATGCGTTTACCCCTAATGGAAAAGGGCCGGGTCAAAACGAAATTTTCAAACCTTTGATTTCGGGAGTGAAATCCTATGAATTCCGAATTTACAACCGCTGGGGTGAGAAGTTGGCAGAATATTTTGAGGAATCACAAGGGTGGGACGGTACCTATGGCGGCAAATTGGCTCCAGAAGGGGTTTATGTGTACCAGATACAGTTCCGCGATTTTCAGGATAAATTGTATCAATTTAGCGGTACGATACATTTGTTGAGATAAATTTGTGAATGATGAATTATGAATGATGAATGATGAATGGTGAATGATGAATGATGAATGATGAATGATGAATTATGAATGGTGAATGATGAATGATGAATGATGAATGGTGAATGGTGAATGGTGAACTATGAATGATGAATTATGAATTTAAAGAGAATAGATTAACAGACGAATAGAATAACAGAGAACAAGAATTAACCCTTTACAACTAACAATTAACAATTAATAAAAAATGTCAAGTCCATTATTTTCGGAAAAAGCGTTCAAAGCGGTTGCTGGAACGAGCTATGGCGACAGTATGACTCTTAGAGGTACTGTTGACAAATCAATTTTACTATTTTTAACCTTATTGGTTCCTGCCGTTTGGATATGGAACAAAATGGGGTCCGATCCTGAGTATGCCATGAATAACGGTATCCAATCGTACATGTGGGGCGGAATTATTATCGGATTGATAAGTATTTTGGTTATCACATTTAAGAAAGAATGGTCGCCCTATTTAGCACCCGTATATGCTGCGGCCCAAGGGGTGGTTTTAGGTTCTATATCTATGTTTTTTGAAGCCATGTTCCCTGGCATTGTTATGCAAGCCGTGGGAATTACTTTAGGTATTTTCGCCTTGATGTTGGCTGCGTATAAGACCGGTGTGTTGCGTGCGACTCCTTTATTCACAAAAGTAATTTACATGGCAACCGCAGGGGTGGCCATTTTCTACTTGGTCATGTGGATTGGTAATATGTTCGGAGCTACAGGCTTGTCAAGCTTTTACGGTGGAAATTCGATGTTTTCTATCGGTTTGAGTGTGGTAATTGCCGGTATTGCGTCGTTCAACTTTATTTTGGATTTCAACTTTATCGAAGAAAATGCCAAAGCAGGAGCGCCTAAATATATGGAATGGTACTCAGGAGTGGCTTTATTGGCAACCTTGATTTGGTTGTATATTGAAATTTTGCGTTTATTGGCAAAATTGCAGAGCCGCGATTAATTGGAGTAAGCGCAATTTTTGAATTCGCGATTATTCATCGTCGTCGTCTAACTCCAAATTCAATTTAGCACTTTGGAGTTCAGACAGGGCATGAGCATCGCCCAATTCTTTTGCAATAGCAATGCCCTTGGAATACGTTTCAAGGGCATTTTCTTTTTGTCTCATTTTAGACAAAAGCGCGCCTAAATGATAGTACGTGGCTACGTATTTGGGATGCGCTTCAAGAAGGTATTCGTATTTTTCGAGCGCTGCATTTTCATCTCCGTGTTTGTGGTACTCTTGTGCCAAAGCATAATGTAGAAAGGGATCGTTGGGAGATTCGCTCAGAAATATTTTCAGTTGTTCAATTCGGGTGCTCATGTATTAGAAGGGTATTTTAAATTTATTGATATCAATAATAACGGTAATAGCTCATATAAAATGCTTGTTGGTAATTGAGAGAACTCCAATGCTATAAATGAGGAACAACGGTAATAGCTCATATAAATACTTGGTGGCAATGGGGCTGCAGAAATATTAGCTGATATGTACTTGTTTATTACAATAGGACCCTTGTGGTAAAGGAATCCTTTATGGAATTTTATAGGTGAAACTAAGCGTGTTTTGAGGGGATTGCAATACAGATACACCCAGCTTTTGATCGATATTGAATTCGAAAAAATGGGCGTCTACGGTGGCATCCACTACCTGGAGAACATAAATTACCACAAAGGCAATGCCCGCAACATCCCGACTAACCCGGTCGTTATCGCGTTGTTCGATTTCGAAGATGCTGGGTTGTTTATTTTGGGCGTATAAATTGGTAAAATAGGCGTTCTGGGATTTGACTTTTTGATTGAAATCGTAGAAAAAATAGCCGGAGGCGGCTAATGCACCGTATATAACGGGCACTTTCCATATTTTCTTATTGTACACTTGTCCGGCGCCGGGCAATGCCAAAGAAAGCACCGTTGCCCGATGGGGAGAATGCAGGGCAGTAGGTGTTAATTCGAGGGAATCTGTACCTTGCGCATGGATGTGCGGAACGTAAAAAATTCCCCCGAGAAAAAAACAATAGAAATATGATGGGAAGAATCGGCGCACTTACGATTGAATTAAATCCAATATGCGTTCCAAATCTTCGCGATTTTTATAGGAAATTATGATTTTACCTTTTCCTTTTACTCCGTTTTTTAGGTGCACGGCGGCTTTGAGTTTTTCGCTGAAGGCCTCAGAGATACGGTCAATTTCAGGATCCCAATCGGTACCAGAAACGCTCGAATAACTTGGGGCGTTGCTGGGGTCTTTTTTGGTTTCTTTAACCAACGTTTCCACATCACGCACACTCATTTTATTTTCGATAATTTCTTGGAATAAGCGCATTTGAGCTTCGGGATCTTCCATGCTGATCATAGCACGGGCATGTCCCATTCCGATTTGTCCTTGTTTGATACCCAATTGAATTTCTTCGGGTAACTTCAAAAGTCGCAAATAATTGGTAACGGTTGAACGTTCTTTTCCAACACGTTCTCCTAATTCTTCTTGTTTGAGATCGCATTCTTCCATCAGGCGCTGATAGCTTAAGGCGATTTCAATGGCATTCAATTCGCTTCTTTGGATGTTCTCGATTAGGGCCATTTCCAACATGCCCTGATCGTTGGCGGTGCGCACATACGCGGGTATTTGACTCAATCCGGCCATCATGGCGGCTCGGGTACGGCGTTCTCCACTGATTAACTGATAATTATTGAAACCCATTTTACGCACGGTCACCGGCTGAATCAAACCATGTAAAGAAATGGAAGAGGCCAATTCTTCGAGGGCGCGGGGTTCGAAATCGGTACGGGGTTGAAAGGGATTGGCTTCAATGGCAGAAACGGGAATCATGGCAACGGAACCGGCTCCGATATCGTCGCTGTTTTTGTTTATTACTTCGGAAGCATCGTCTAAAAGGGCACTAAGTCCGCGGCCCATAGCGGGAGATTTCTTTTTTACAGGAGGTTTGGTCATATTGGCGCGTTTTCTTCAGAGGGGGTTATAATTCCGTTTTTGATTAAGATTTCTTTGGCTAGATTCAAGTAATTGATAGATCCTTTGCTATCGGCATCGTGATAGATCACCGGTACTCCGTAACTAGGGGCTTCACCGAGTTTGGTATTGCGCTGGATAATGGTATCGAATACGATATCTTGGAAATGGGTTTTTACATCATCAACCACTTGATTGCACAGACGCAAACGGCTGTCATACATAGTTAAGAGGATGCCTTCAATTTCCAAGTTTTTGTTCAAATGGGTTTGGATAATTTTTAGGGTATTTAATAATTTCCCTAAACCTTCTAATGCGAAATACTCGCATTGTACCGGGATGATTACACTGTCGGAAGCTACTAAAGCGTTGGTGGTAATCAAACCTAAAGATGGAGAGCAGTCTATAATAATAAAATCGTAAGAATCTTTCAAAGGTTTTAAGGTACCTGCCATGATATGCTCCCGGTTGGGCATGTCTAAAAATTCAATTTCAGCCCCTACTAAGTCAATGTTAGAGGGCATAATATCTAAAAACGGAGTTTCTGTGGTTAGAATCACGTCTTGAGGACGGATATCTTGCACCAAACATTCGTAAAGTCCGACTTTGATGTTTTTCGGATTCAAACCAATTCCAGAGGAACTGTTTGCCTGAGGATCGGCATCGACCAAGAGCGTTTTGTACTCTAAAACCGCCAAACTCGCCGCCAAATTAATGGCAGACGTCGTTTTACCCACGCCCCCTTTTTGGTTTGCAATTGATATTATTTTGCCCATATATGTTAGTTTTTAGTAGGTCTGTCGTGCACAATTGTTGGCTTTTAAGTCGGGCAAATAGCATACTTTTGCCTTTGTACTGACCCCTATCAACCACTTTTGTTATGAACGACATTTCCAATCTTCTGTCACCGATTAGAAAGAACAAATTTATCTCTTTCCAACCGGTGTTTTGTACTCCAGTGCTTGTCGTTTTATTCACTTTTTTTACGATTGGCTGTGGTGAAAATGTGGATAAGATTTCAGAGGCCCAGGTTTTTCGCTACAATGAAGATGTTTCAGTCAATACGCTCGATCCCGTATATATAAAATCGCAATCCGAAATATGGATTGGGTCACAGATTTACGAGGGTTTAGTGGCCTTAGATGCCGATTTAAAGCCCATCCCTCAGATTGCGAAATATTGGGAAATTAGCGATTCGGGTCGTGTGTATAAGTTTGTGATCAAACCCAATTTACAATTTATTGCTACCGATACCGACAAAAACGGAAACGTACCGGTGCGCAAATCGCCGGTAACCGTTGGTGATATTGCCCACAGTTTGTACCGTTTGTTGGATCCGAAAACGGCCTCTCCTGGGGCATGGATACTCAACGATAAAATGGACTTACCGCGAGGGTTTGTCAATAATACGAATAAAGGTTCGGGGAATAATGCAAGCGATATTTCAGGTAGTATTCATCCATACCAAGCATTTTACAACCAGGCCACTTCACCGATTTACACGCCCAATGATTCTACAATTATATTGAGACTTAACAAACCGTTTCCGGCTTTCCTTTCGCTATTAGCCACCAATTTTGCATGGATTTATCCTCAAAGTGCGACCCAATTAGGAAATAAGCCGATGGGCAGCGGACCGTTTTATTTACGCCGATGGGAAAGCGATGTGAAAATGGTATTGCTTAAAAATCCACATTACCATATGACCTATAAAGGCCGTACTTTACCCTTTTTAGAGGCGGTAAATGTGAGTTTTGTAAAGAGTAAACAAACGGCATTCATGCAATTCATGGCAGGCAATTACGATTTTTTCAATGGGGTAGAAGCTTCCTTCATTGATGAATTGCTTACCGATAGCGCTACCTTAAATCCCAAATACCAATCCTCAATTCAAGCCCTTTTAACAGATTTTTTGAATACCGAATACATCGGATTTTATTTGGGTGATACGCTTAATGGATTGCCGAATCCATATGTCGATAAAAACCTGCGAAAGGCCTTGCAATTGAGCGTAGATCGTAAGGCATTATTGCGTTATTTACGCAATGGGCTCGGCGTTCCCGGTGGACAGGGATTTGTACCGCCGGCATTGGTATCAGCGGCTTCCCCCGAGGAGAAAAAAGTTAGGGATGCATCTGACTTGATGGTTGAAAAAAATGCATTTCAGTTGGATTCGGCGCGTTATTTTTTGAAGCGTAGCGAATTTGCCCGTGATAAAAAGAAATTTGCGCCTTTGGTACTTACTACCACTTCTGATTATTTGGATATGGCGGTGTTTTTACAAAATGCGTGGAAACAAATTGGCTTGGATGTGGCCATCGAAATTCAAACGGGAGGGATGTTGCGACAGCTTCGAAATGCGGGTAAATTGGGGATGTTCCGCGGTTCTTGGATTGCCGATTACCCTGATGCAGAGAATTATTTGGCCTGTTTTTACAGTTCTTATAAAGCGCCTAATGGACCGAATTACACCCATTACGATTCCAAATATTTCGATCAACTTTTTGAGGAAGTTGCCTTTGCCAAAGTGGAAAACGAGGCAGATGTGCAGCGCCGAAATCGCTTGGCGCAAAAAGCAAATGCGCTTACCTTCGATGATGCGCCCGTAATAGTGTTGTACTACGATAAGAGTGTGCGATTAATGCAAAAAAACGTGAGCGGGTTGGGTAACGATCCTATCAATCGATTGGATTTGCGTTATGTGCACAAACGTTAAATGGAAAGGATTCTAGGTTAAAAGAGAAATACTACTTTGTTTGTGATTGGAAAAGCGGGGATGGAATATTTATAATTGAGGGTAAGTACAATTTAAAATCCATATTCATCGCTATAAGAAATTGGAAGTAAGGGTAATTTAAAATGGGGGAAGGGTGATTATTAAAAACTGGCCTTGAAAAAGGCAGAAAGGGCCGGATTTTCGGTGTACCCTAGTTCCAGATGTTGGTTGCTGCCCA
>CBFHXF010000073.1:324-8462 GCA_965659745.1 Bacteroidia bacterium | reverse complement strand
TTTTTTGTAAAAAACGCAAAAATCTGCTCTAGATTGTTGCCATGATACAATGGTACGTCAATCCTCCTCCTGGGGCGCCCTATATCGCCTCTATATTCAATTATTACCTGTCTGACGACCTCGACGGTTATGAGGAATACGACATTCTAACCCTCGAACTCGCCAAAAAATCTCCCGGTTTTTTAGGATATGAAAGTTTCAAGTATGAGAATCGCGGCTCCTTTATAAGTTATTGGTCCGACATGGAAGCCGTACAAAAATGGGCCCGAAATCCGGTACACATCGAAGCCAAAAAACTCGGCATGGATCGCTGGTATCGGTATTATCATAGCCAAATTGCACAGGTAATGCATTTTCATTCCAAGGACTCACACTTCCCTAAATAAACCTGCTAAAATTTTATTTAAAATTTTGATATACAAACACCTAAGGTGTTTTTACAATAAGGCAATATCAAAATAATATAGGCAAATTCGCAGCTGCTTTTTGCGACTTTTCACACAAAGCACCCATTTTATCGGTCGTAACTTTGCACCATTATAATCGCATTATGGCAACAGTAAACCTTACCAACCAACAATTTATCGACGAAGTTTTCGATTACACCCAAAATAAAGAATGGACGTTCAAAGGCAAACAACCCGCTATCATCGACTTCTATGCCGATTGGTGCGGTCCGTGCAAAGTTGTTGCGCCCATTCTTGAAGAGCTCAGCAACGAATATCCTGATATTACTATTTACAAAGTAAACACCGAAATCGAACAAGAGCTTTCTTACGTTTTTCAAATAAGAAGTATCCCCAGCATTCTGTTTATTCCTATGGAAGGCCAACCCATGATGCAAGCAGGAGCGCTTCCAAAAATGACATTAAAGGACATCATTGAAAAAGAACTCTTAGTTAACAAAGAAGGCTAAACACAAACCATTCAATAACCAATCGGGCTGTCTCAAAAGGACAGCCTTTTTTGTCTCTAAACCCTATTTAGTCCATTCCAACTTTCTAATTGATTTAATTGCCATTTAACGCTCCAAAATCCTGTTTGGACCAATAAAGATGGCAATTCCTTATTCATTTAAACTTATTAATTTAATTTTGTTGAATATTTACACTTCTCTTTGCAGGATTTGTTAAACTTGTTTTCCTCACCGAGAAGCCTAAAACGAAAAGAGAATCGCATTCCACTACCTTCAAATTAATTAATATGTCCATCACAAAACAACGCCCCTACCCCAAAACACTAAGAGACTCAAGAATTACCGCATCTGCCTACCTTGTTATGGCTATAGCAGGAATGTTTGGATTCGTGGCATTACATCCTCAAATTTTCGATCCTATTTCCGCCCAAAAAACCATTATAAACATACAAACAAATCCACAAATAGCCTATACAAGACTCATTTTTGAATACCTAATAATTCTATCACAAGCCGTTACTGCGCTTTATTTCTTTAAACTATTTAAAAACGTAAACGCATGGGCCGCCACTTCCATTGCCCTTCTCGGCATGGTAAATGCCATAGCCGTTATGATCAGCGCCATAGCCATTCGCAGCAGCATCCACCTGGTCCTATCTCCCCAAATTTTTCCGGGGGAAATCGCCCCATCTATCCACCTATTGCAGTCTATAAGCGAAAGCGCCTGGGATATAGGCGGCTTATTTTTTGGATTGTGGTTAATACCTATGGGTTATATCATTGTTCAAAGTGGCAACATGCCTCTTTGGTTAGGTCGAACCTTAATTTTCGGAGGTATTGGTTATATCGCCGCTGTTTTGGGTAAACAAATTGCTCCCGAGTTTGCCTATTGGGATATTTTGGTAGCACCCGCCACAGTGGGAGAATTTTGGATTATTGGTTACCTGTTCATTTTTGGGTTATGAAATTCAAATTATTTCTACTCCTAACCGGAACTATCATATCTATGTTTTTTATCCCCTGGAAATATTTATTTGCATTGTGGTCTCCGCTATCCGCAAGCGTGCAAGATCAAATAGACAAGGCCCCCTCTTATGGATTTGAGGGATCTATTGCATACATCGATATACAAGGCACCCATACCGCTCATTATACTTCGGGCTTTATGAACAGCGCCACACGAACGCCTTGCGATTCTAATGCACTCTTTAAAATAGCGAGTATCGAAAAGCTCTATTTAGCCGTTGCCGTTACCAAACTGGTGGCTCAAAAAAAGATCGAGCTAAACCAAACACTTGCTTTTTACTTCCCTAAACTGAGTGATAAAATCGAATATGCCGACCAAATCACGATAGATATGCTCGTACAACATCGCAGCGGCATCCCTAATCTAACCGATACCAAAAATTTCTGGGAAAATCCCCCGGCAAACAAACAAAATGCACTTGACTTAATTTTGGGAAAATCCGCTAATTTCAAGCCCGGAACCCAGTACGAATATTCCAATACCAATTACCTTTTGCTCTCGCTATTAATCGAAAACATTACGGGTCAAACTCAATTCCAAATAATACAGAAATACATCCTTATACCCCTTGGACTCAAAAATACGTATTCCAGTATCGACAGCATCAATATGGATAGACTTATGAGTGGCTATTACGGCAATTCCAAAGAGGATATCAAATCGGTAAATTATGGATCAATGATCGCAAGCGCTAAAGATGTTGGCGTTTTTTTGAGAGCACTTAATGACAAATCAATCTTCGAAGGAAAGGAAGCCCAAATCTATGCTTCTATTTATGTTTTTGAACATACCGGACTTATCCCGGGGTATCAAAGTATAGCGCGCTATGACACAGAACTGGACGCAGTGATCATTCTTTTTACCAATACAACCGATTTCAATGGCCCCAATTGGAGTTTTTCAGAACTGATGTATAAAAGAATTGTGAAAATTCTCAAATCCAATTCGAAAATCTAATTTTTTTCAATGACCCCGTTGCTTGCAACCGTATTGAACTTTCATGTTAGAAACTGAGCATTTCGGAATTTCAATACTAATATCATTTGGGTTTTGGGATCCGATCCTTAAACCGCTCCGCTAAAAAAGTAAACAAAACTTGACATATTCATTTAAAGCACCTACTTTTGTAAACATAACTTTACAAAAATGAAAGAAAATAAACGTAAATCAACCATTCAACTGGCTATCTGGACATGGACTTGGGTAGCAACTTTAGCATTAGCGAGTTTTGGACCTAGATTCATTTGGGGTGAACACCCGCTCATTACGGCTATCGCCATTATTATCAATGTTGCTATGGGCGTAATGATGATTATTGCCAATCGTAACTTTTTTAATCATTCCGACGAATTAGAAAGAAAAATACAAATGGAATCCATGGCAGTAACACTTGGCCTCACCGTAGTTGTTGGTTTGGCATACTCTTTACTCGAGCAAACCAAACTCATCAATCACAAAGCGGAAATTAGTGTACTGGTCTTTTTTATGTCTTTTACATTAATCACCGCTTTATACGTTAACCGCCGCCGTTACCAATGAAAAATCGGGTCAAAGAATTACGAAAAGCCAAAGGACTCACCCAAGAGGAACTTGCTGAAATAATCGGAGTTTCCCGACAAACGATCAATGCTATTGAAAAAGAAAAATTCGACCCCAGTTTGCCCACCGCATTCAAGATGTCAAAGCTGTTTGAAGTTCCCATAGAAGTGTTCTTTCTATTCGACCCCTCCCAAGATTGATGAGTCTGCTAACTTCACTCCCCAATTTCTCAAACAACGCTCACATTTCCCTTAAGTATTGAATTTCCCTTAAGTAAAAAAATAACGCTATTGGGTATGGAATACCTCATTTAATTCCATACCCAAGCATATTTCACAATTGTGAAGCCTCACAATATTTCTTAAAATTATCCAATATCATCTGCCAACCCTGTTGCTGTAGCTCTATTGGATTCTCGGTTTCAGGCACAAACCTTTCTATAACGCGAGTCATTTCGCCTTCCGCAACAAATTCCACTTCCACATAGCGCGAAGTTCCCAAATCCTCACCCAAGCTATATTTCAACTTTTCTCTGAGGGAAATCTCCTTGAATATCCCCCAATAATCAAAAGCAAAACTGCCGTCTTTCGCAGCCATCTTATACATAAACTTTCCTCCTATTTGAAAATCAGAGGTGGCTTCCGGACAATGCCAATCGTCAGCGGCAAAATTCCAATTCTGTATGTGTTTGGGCTCCGTAAAATACGTCCAAACCGACTCTAGCGGACAGGCAATTTCCGATTGTACTACTAACAATTCCATAAACAAAAATACGCATCACATACAAATTCGGGAATTATATTTGCACCGCTATGAAATCGAAAACCATAAAATATGTAACCATTGGACTCGCCGCATTAGGCGTGACTATTTTCATTACGCTATGGCGTGCCGGTGCCTTTGCCGATGTGAAGGTAGAACAAGGAAACCAAGGTGGATACCTTTTGATCGGGGCCGACCATAAAGGTTCATACCAAAAAATAGGATCCGTTTTTTCCAAAGTAAAAGAGGCCCAAATAGCTCACAAAATGGATTCGGCCATGTTTGTAGGTGTGTATTACGACGATCCCGGAAAAATTGAAGAAGCCAAACTCAGATCCTTCGCGGGTATTGTGGTAAAAGATTCAATCGACGGACTCAAACTCATCAAAAGCAATCCCGATTTTCACTTCGTATCCATCCCCAATCGCAAATCTTACTATACCGAACTCGAAACTTCAGGTATGTTATCGATGATCATTGCCGCCGTTAAAGCGTACCCCAAACTCGGAGAAACCATAAGCGCCGATCGGGTTTCCCCCAATGCCCAAGGAATGGCATTTGAAGAGTACCATAACGGTTTTACGCGTTTTGTGATGCATGTAGAATAATCGCCACACGCATACTTGAGAACACTCCTAAAATCAAGCACTATTACTCAAAAAAAACAATATCAACGTCTAAGGAACGTCATTTATCACCAAACAAAAATCACCCTAAACTTCTTCTATTAAATTTGAACTATGAAAAAATATTTTTTAATTATTGCCCTATTTACGCTGGTAACAATTAATTCAGCGTTTGCTCAAAGCTATAAACTCACCCATTTCCAACTTACGGCAAACAGCGTACCCCGTTCCTATGATGGTCCCACAATAACCGTTGGAGATACATTTTTGAGCACGATTACGGAGACTAAAAACGGCGATAGTTCTGAATTTAAAATAGAAAAAGAACGCATTATTAAGAACAAAAAGGGCTATTATATTAAAACAGCCATCGCTAACGGGGCTAATAATTATTACATAGAACTCAGCGATATTAAAGCCGAGAAAAAAGCGGGTATTTACGACATAACCATAGAAGCCGCGTACAATAATGGCGCTGTAAAAACCCTATTCTTTAAGGGAAAAAAATTGGAGCAAGCCGCGAGTCAATAACCCCAATTTTTAATAGTGCAGTCGTTAAATAATTTCACAAAAGGTCAATAAAAAACTGTTGTGAAATTTACGACACCATTAGTGTAACGGATTCAACCATCCATACGCTTTGCCAAATCGGTGCGACCAAGACTTTTCCGAATGGTCATCGCCACCAAAAAAGCGGGTTATCCAGTTCCTTTCGTTATATCCTTTTTGGTGCATCAAGGCATCTACCTTCGATTGAAGCGGCGGATACAACGCATCTAAGGTCTGATCTCCTAAATCAAAATACCATTTATGGGTGCGTATATCCGGCAAATGCCCCTTCATATAAGCTAGAATTAAATCCGGAACCGGATTGCCATCGGTTTGCCATACCCCCGGCCAATGGGTACTAAAACACAGGGCTCCGCCAAACACCTCAGGGTACTCGCAAACCGCATACATCGAAATCAAACCGCCCATGCTACTGCCTCCCACAAACGTATGTGCCCGACCTTTCTTTACAAAAAATGCCGAGTCAACCGCGGGCTTCAATTCGTTTATCATAAATTTCAAATACGCATCAGAAAGCGCGGCAAAGGAATCGCTCGCAACGGAATAATCACGGCCATTTTGCCGACACCACTGCCTTGCCGAATCGTTCATCGACTCATATACTTTTCGGGGGAAGAATTCAGAATGCCTTTTACCTCCCCCGTTATGAATGCCCACCACCATAGTAGGTGGCACCTTACCCGCATCTATTAATGATTGCAAAGTTTCGTCTATATGCCACTCTTGGTGGTTCCATGTAATACCCGAATCGAACAACATTTGTCCGTCGTGCATGTAAATCACATCAAAGGCAATCACCGTATCATCGATAATGCTGGGCGTCCAAATATCAATGGTGCGATTTCCAATGAATTCAGAATAGAAATTTTCCCATCGATGTATTTTGCCGGATTGAACTTGAGGGATTTGTGCGAACAAAACGTTATTAACAAACAGCACCAATCCTACCCAAACTACCTTCTCAACGGTTTGGATTTTCCTTAAAAAAAACAACATCATCTTCATATTTCCCTAATTTAAACGCCCCATTCGGAATAGTACCCAAGCACGTAAAGCCATTTTTTTTAAGTACGTGTTGAGAAACCGAATTTCTACCAAAAACATGAGCCACCACCACTTTTAAGTCAAATTTTGAAAATCCGAAATCCAAGATTAAACGAATAGCTTCACTGGCTATTCCCATTCCCCAAAAATCAGGAGCCACCCAATATCCCAATTCGGCGGTTTTGCGATATATATCATCCCTAAAATGAAGACCGATACCTCCAATAATTTCATTACCATAGGCTATCCCAAAAACACTTTTAGGTTCTTTATTGGCTATATTCTCAATAAAAAACTTCGCATCATCAAGTGTGTATGGAAATGGAAAACGATCGCTAGTATTTTGCGAAATTCGCGAATCATTTGCGAGATCCGCAAATAATTGGGCATCTGACAATTGTAAATTATGCAATTTTACTAACTTCATAAGAGTTAAGATTTAAGTTCGGATATTCACAAAGATAAACATCTCTTATTTTAATGTGTAACACTACGAAGCATGTACCCAGTCTAAAGTGTTTATAACTACTTTTGCCATCATTAACGCTTAAAAAACAATAAATCATGCAAGAACAACAGCCCAATAACCCGGTTCATGGAGTCAAACTAGCGGATATGCTACAATATCTTTTCGAAGTTTACGGATGGGAGGGATTAGCTGAAAGGATCAATGTCCGTTGCTTCAAATTCGACCCATCCCTGAATTCGAGTCTCGCCTTCTTGAGAAAAACCCCATGGGCAAAAGAGGAACTTCAAAAACTCTATATCCATACCGTTTCGCGGAATCCATCGCAAAACTAAATACAGCACCCCGCCGTATTCAAAACTTAATCCCTAAAAACGATAGAAGCGCCGCTTAAAAGGGCGCTTCTATCCAGTTCAATTCTATAAACCAGCCCCAATCTACAAAGAAAAATCAATCTTATAATAGAATAAGGGTAACAATCCTAATTGATAATTAATGCGACGATAAGGAGGCTCATTGATATACGTATAGTTCAAAATATTCTTGCGATTGGTTACATTGATTAAATCAATGGCAAACTCGTGGCTTACCTTCTTCGCATTGAATCGATAGCTTATTCTTACGTCAAAACGCATATACGGATCGCCAAAACGCTCCGTGTTCTTCAAGGCATCCAATTCGCGATATTCCCTAAAATCAACCGAAGCCACAGAATCAATTGGTGAAAAACGACGCGCACCTGCAAACGTAGCCTTACCCCCTATATTCCAAATATGCCTTTTATTTACCGTAAACTCCTTCGCAAACAAGGCATTCACTGCATAATCCGTGTTAAAATCTGATTTACGCCATACCCCGTCACTACCGGCATACTGCGCATCAAATACACTTCCCGAAAATAAATAATAAAATCCCTTAGAGAAAAAACGCTCTACCGTTAATTCTACGCCATAATTATAGGCCCGACCTTCGCTGACCAATTGTTCGGGGAAAAACCGACTAAAACCAGAGCCCGTATTGGCTAAACTGAATGAAGAAGACCGTTTTTCGATAGGAATATCCCACAAATTCTGATAATAGGCTTCCATTTTGATGCGACTCGCGCGACCCATATTCCAATCCCATCCTAATATATAATGTGCACTCTTGGTGAGATCCATATCCAATAAATGCGGATGTGAATTGCCA
>CBFHXF010000073.1:0-314 GCA_965659745.1 Bacteroidia bacterium | reverse complement strand
TTCCATATCTATCAAATGAGGCCTTTCTGCTCCAGGACGAATGTAATAATACAAATAGGGCGACTGCGTCTGAGCGTGCACGCCAGTACCGAAATTCAAACGATGTTGCTTATTAATTTGATACGTCAATCCCATTCTTGGTAATGCCCATGCGGCAGATACGCCTCTAGTCGGATCATCTAACTGCATGCTTAAAGGTATCATAGGCTTAAACCCAATACCAAAGACTTGCGATTGCCATCCTATTACACTTGTTAAATTTCGTGTCCATCTATACTTCCATTGAATATAGGGAATGAACATATCGCCGGGAG
>CBFHXF010000072.1:2390-8495 GCA_965659745.1 Bacteroidia bacterium | reverse complement strand
GCATTATTTGGAAACAGGTTCCTGCCGTTAAATTGAATTCCCTCGTGAATGGAAATCATCAGGGCGTTGTGATTTCTTTATCGGTAGTGGATTTTGCGAAAATCGAAAATGTGGTGGATATGGCCTATGAACAAGGCGAAGATCCTTTTATTTTGGTGCTAGACGGTATTACGGACGTGCGCAATTTTGGCGCGATCGCCCGAACTGCTTCTTGTGCCGGAATTCATGGAATTGTGGTGCCCGAAGTGGGCAGCGCGCCCATAGGTCCCGATGCAATGAAAACCTCTGCGGGGGCTTTGATGCACATTCCGGTTTGTAGAACGCAGAGCCTACACCACACCCTAAAATACCTAAAAAATTCAGGTTTACGGGTGGTTGGAGCTACGGAAAAGACGCAGAACGAGCTTTACGAGCAAGATTTACAAGGACCGATTGCCATTGTTATGGGTAGTGAAGACACGGGTATGGATAAGGAAACAGCCAAAATGTGCGATGATTTTGTGCGTATTCCTATTTCTAAACGCGGAGTTGACTCATTGAACGTGTCGGTTGCCACCGGAGTGGTCGTTTACGAAATAATTCGACAGCGTACCAAATAAAACGGCTCACATTGACTCAATAAATTAAATTTGTTGCATGGAAGCGATCCAAATGGTGAACCTACAAGCGCAATATCAACGGTATCAGCCGGAGATGAATGCGGCGTTTGCAAGGGTTTGTCAATCAGGGGCTTTCATTAAAGGCAGTGAAGTCGCCGATTTTGAGCGAGAATTAGCCAATAAATTAAAAGTCAAGCATGTAATCGGCGTTGCCAATGGTACCGACGCCCTTCAAATTGCCTTGATGGCCCTCGATTTAAGCCCTGGCGACGAAGTGTTGATACCTGCCTTTGCTTATGCGGCATTGCCGGAAGTGGTACTATTATTGGGATTGAAACCGGTATTTGTAGATGTTTCAGAGTTGGATTTTTTAATAAATCCCGATTTAATAATTGCAAAAATCACACCTAAAACGAAAGTCATTGCCCCGGTTCATTTGTTTGGCTTAACGGCCAATATGGACCTCTTGGGGGAAATTGCCGAACGGTATGGACTTTATATACTGGAAGATGCGGCGCAGAGCATGGGTTCGCTTTATTGTGGGGAAACGCGATTTGGCAGCAGCGGAACGCTAGGACATATTGGAACGACCTCGTTTTTTCCCAGTAAAAATTTGGGTTGCTATGGTGATGGCGGCGCTATTTTTACCAATGATGATGATTTGGCGGCTAAGGCTAGAATGATTGCGAATCACGGGCAGAAGCAAAAATATTATCACGAAGTAATAGGGGTAAATTCACGATTAGATACGCTACAAGCGGCTATTCTAAAGGTGAAATTACCTCACTTAGATGATTTCATTGCTCGAAGGAGGGAAATTGCGCTTTTTTATAATGAGGCGTTAGGGAAGCTTCCCCAGATAAAAGTTCCGGAAATACATTTCGAAAGAAGCACGCATGCGTTTCACCAATATACTTTAATTATAAGGAATGGTAAAAGAGACGCCTTGGCGGCCTATTTATTAAAAAAAGGGATTCCATCTATGATTTATTATCCCCTACCTTTGCACCAACAAAAGGCATATATTACCAATGAAGAATTGCCGGTTTCCGAGCAATTGTGTCGCGATGTAATCAGCTTGCCTATTTGTCCGGAGCTAACAAAAGAACAACAGTTAACTATTATAAAAAATATTAAATCTTTCTATATATCATGAAAATTGCAGTAGTTGGAACGGGTTATGTAGGTTTAGTGAGCGGAACATGCTTTGCTGAAACTGGAAACGATGTAATCTGTGTAGACATTGATCAATCTAAGGTAGACCGTTTGTCTAATGGTCAGATCACCATTTTTGAGCCTGGTTTAGAGGTATTATTCAAACGCAACCTTAAGGAAGGACGATTGAAGTTCACCACTTCATTAGAAGATGCCATCAAAGACAGTTTGGTGATTTTCTTGGCTTTGCCAACTCCTCCAGGGGAAGATGGTTCTGCCGATTTACGCTATGTTTTGGGGGTAGCGGATCATTTGGGCAAAATCATGACCGATTATAAAGTAATCGTAGATAAAAGCACGGTTCCAGTAGGAACAGCAGACCGCGTTAGGGACGCCGTTGCTGCGAATTATAAAGGTGAATTTGATGTGGTTTCTAATCCTGAGTTTTTGCGTGAAGGGGTAGCCGTGGATGATTTCATGAAACCCGATCGCGTGGTGATTGGTGCTGAAAGCCAACGTGCTTTTGATGTTATGGACGAATTGTACGCCCCTTATGTGCGTCAAGGAAATCCGGTAATGCATATGGATACCCGCAGTGCGGAATTGACGAAATACGCCGCCAATAGTTTCTTGGCAACCAAGATTTCCTTCATGAATGAAATTGCTCGTTTGTGTGAATTATTGGGTGCTGACGTTGACATGGTGCGTAAAGGGGTTGGTAGCGATGACCGTATTGGCAAACGCTTTTTATTCCCAGGTATTGGTTACGGGGGAAGCTGTTTCCCGAAAGACGTAAAAGCATTGGTGCACAGTGCCGCATCGGTTGATTATGATTTCAAAATTTTGAAAGCGGTTGAAGATGTGAATGCCGAACAAAAGAAGGCCTTGGTTCCTAAAATCATGCAGCATTACGGAAGCATTGAAGGAAAAACGGTGGCGTTATGGGGATTGGCGTTCAAGCCTAATACCGATGACATTCGTGAAGCACCGGCTTTGGAAATGATTGAATTACTGACCGAGGCGGGAGCCAGTGTTAAGGCTTACGATCCAGAAGCTATGGCCAATGTTAAAGCCATTATGTCGGATAAAGCTACTTTCTGTGACTCATCTTATGAGACTTTAGAGGGCGCGGATTTCTTAGTAATTGCTACGGAGTGGCCTGAATTCAGAACCCCTGACTTTTCAAAAATTCAGAGCTTATTGAAAGATAAGGTTATTTTTGACGGAAGAAATTTGTTTGAATTAGATACCGTGAAAAAACACGGATTTACTTACTATAGCATAGGAAGAAGCGATATAAAATGAAAAAAGAACGTGTATTAATCACCGGTGCCGCTGGTTTTTTAGGCTCGCATTTGTGCGACCGGTTTATCAAAGAAGGATACCATGTAATTGGGATGGACAATCTCATTACGGGCGACTTGCGTAATATTGAACATCTTTTTCACTTGCCTGATTTCGAATTTTCACATCACGATGTGTCAAAATTCGTGCATGTACCCGGTGATTTAAAGTACATTCTGCATTTTGCGTCTCCTGCGAGTCCGATTGATTATTTGAAAATCCCCATTCAAACGCTAAAAGTAGGTTCCTTAGGAACCCACAATTTATTGGGTTTGGCTATGGCGAAAGGAGCAAGAATATTGGTAGCAAGTACCAGTGAAGTTTATGGAGATCCGACCGTGCATCCCCAAACCGAAGATTACTGGGGTAATGTGAATCCAGTAGGTCCTCGCGGTGTTTACGACGAAGCCAAGCGATTCCAAGAAGCCATTACAATGGGTTACCACACGTATCATGGTTTGGAAACTCGTATTGTTCGGATATTTAATACGTATGGACCTCGGATGCGACTGAATGACGGTCGTGTACTTCCTGCTTTTATGGGACAGGCCCTGCGTGGAGAAGACCTTACGGTTTTCGGTGACGGAAGTCAAACCCGCAGTTTCTGTTATGTAGACGATTTGGTTGAGGGAATTTATCGTTTGTTGTTGAGCGATTGTGCCGATCCTGTGAACATTGGAAATCCGATGGAAATTACCATCAAGGAATTTGCTGATGAAATTATCAAATTAACGGGTACAGATCAGAAGGTGATTTACAAAGAATTGCCAACCGACGATCCAAAGCAGCGCCAACCGAATATTGAAAAAGCGCGTGAAATATTAGGCTGGGAGCCAAAGTACACACGTGAAGAAGGATTGAAAATTACTTGGGAATACTTCAAAAGTTTACCCAAAGAGCGCTTGTACGAAGAGGCGCATCATAGAGATTTCAAGGCTTAATTTGTTTTCAAAGCCAATTGTCCACAAGCCGCGTCAATATCCTTGCCGCGGCTTCTTCGTATATTAACGATAAGCTTTTGCTTGGAAAGGGCTTCAGAAAAGGCTTCTAAACGGCCTGTTGGCTGATAAAGAGCCGTTGAAATCGGGTTGTATTCAATTAAATTTATTTTACAGGGAAACCTTCTCGCAAAAATACCCAACGCTTTTTCGGCTTCGACGGTGTCATTCACACCGGCAATTACCGTATACTCTAACGTAGGTCGGATATTGGTTTTTTCATACCAGTATAACAATGCAGCTGCCAAATCCTCTAAAGGATTGGCATCGTTGATGGGCATAATTTCCGATCTTTTGGCATTGGTGGCGGCGTGTAAACTGAGCGCGAGGTTGGTTTTTACGCCATCGTCGGCCAATTTGTATATCATTTTGGTAATTCCGGCAGTAGAAAGGGTGATGCGGCTCGGACTCATGGCCATTCCGTCGGTTGCGGTAATGCGATCCACGCTTTTTAGAACTTCGCTGTAGTTTAACAGGGGTTCGCCCATGCCCATGTATACGATGTTGTCGAGTTTTTTATCGTAATGTTTCTGTGACAATTCGTTGATCAATACCACCTGATCTACCATTTCATAGGCCTTAAGATTGCGCTCGCGTTTCATGGATCCGGTGGCACAAAATTTACAGTCTAGGCTGCAACCTACTTGGCTGCTGATACAAGCGGTGGTGCGGGTTTTGGTGGGAATGAGTACGCCTTCGACTTTGTTATTATCAGACAATTGGAATACCACTTTTATGGTTCCATCGGAAGAATATTGGGCCGTAAGGATTTGGGTTTGGGCAAACTGGAAAATTTCGGCAAGTTTTTGTCTGAGGGAAAGCGACAGGTTGCTCATTTCTTCAAAAGAGCGGGCGTGTTTTTGCCAAAGCCATTGCCATACTTGTTTCGCACGAAAGGCGGGTTCGCCCGCTTCGGTAAGTTTTGCAGTAATTTCGGCTAAAGTTAATTCACGAATGTCCATTGCAGATAGTCTAAGGGAGGTAATGGGTGTTCTATCGGGGGAAGTTTTTGAACGGCTTCCCCCGGTAGGAAAATACGGTTATTTTTTACGGAAAAAGATGCTAATGGGTACACCATTGAAATCAAATTCATCGCGGATTTTGTTTTCGAGGAAGCGCGTATAGCTCTCGGCAATATATTGAGGTAAGTTACAGTAAAAGGCGAAGGCCACGCGTTTGCTAGGCAGTTGGTTTACAAATTTGATTTTTACAAATTTGCCCTTTTTGCTAGGTGGCGGGGTCGCTTCCATTATTGGAAGTAGGTAATCGTTGAGTTTGCGCGTAGGAACACGAGAGCTTAGGGATTCATGTACTTTACTGATGGTTTCTACAGCCTGGAAAATACGCTGTTTGTTAAGAGCGGAAATGTAAAGTACGGGAACGTCGGTAAAGGGAGCGATACGACCTTCGATATGTCCAGAGAATTCTTTGGCGGTATTGGTTTCTTTTTCAATCAGATCCCACTTGTTCACTAAAATCACGATCCCTTTTCCGAGACGGTGAGCGAGCCAAAAGAGATTGATGTCTTGCGACTCCATGCCTTGTGTGGCATCGAGAACGAGAACTACTACATCGGCATTTTCAAGGGCTCGGAGGGAGCGCATTACTGAGTAGAATTCGATATTTTCGTGTACTTTACTTTTTTTACGAACGCCAGCGGTATCGATCAGAATCATTTCTTTACCGAAGGAATTATAATAGGTATCGATGCTATCGCGGGTGGTACCTGCAATTTCGGTAACGATATTACGTTCTTTACCGAGAAGGGCGTTGATAAGACTTGATTTTCCGACATTAGGTCGCCCTACAATGGCCACACGGGGCAATTCGGGTCTTTCGATTTCGGGTTCTGGAATGGCTTTGAGGTATTCGACTACTTTATCGAGCAGTTCACCTGTGCCTGATCCGCTTGCAGCAGAAACTTCAAAAAGTTCTTCGTAACCGAGGGCGTAAAAAGAGGGAGCTTGAAGGCGTAAGTTTTCGTTATCGACTTTATTCACACAGAGTAC
>CBFHXF010000072.1:0-2293 GCA_965659745.1 Bacteroidia bacterium | reverse complement strand
ACCACTTGTTTTTTGGAGCGGTGCAAGAGTGTGGCAAATTCTTCATCTAGGGGATGGATATCGGCGATAACATCGACCATAAAGATAAGCACGGAGGCTTCTTCAATGGCAATGTGCACTTGTTCTCTGATGGCGACTTCGAATTGGTCATCGGAGTTGGGAACAAATCCACCGGTATCAATTACGGTAAATTCGATACCATTCCAGTCGCTTCTTCCATAGTGTCGGTCGCGGGTTACTCCGCTGAAATCGTCAACGATGGCTTTACGTTCACCGGTTAGGCGGTTGAACAGGGTACTTTTTCCTACGTTGGGTCTACCGACGATTGCTACAATGCGACTCATCCTGCAAAGATAACTACAAAGTGGGTAAATCGGGGATAATGGTGAGATGTTATATGATGTGACAGAAAAATCAGGGTTTCGTTGGGGTTACCAATTAAAATTTGGGTGTAAAGCATACCAAAAGTGGTATTTTTGTTTGTTTTAACGGGCATTTGCGGAATTTTAATAAATTCTATCTTCACTACTTGGACAAATTCAGAATGTAGCCGAGGGGGCGAAGCCGTAGGTAATTGTCAAAAAATGTGTAATTTCGGAGTTTAAATGGGATTTAAGATTAGTCATATTTATAAACTGTTAGTATTGTTAATTGCGATTTCTTGGGCTTCTTGTGGGGCTCCAAAGGATCGCGTTTTCTTTAATGGTTTAGAGGCGGGAATGGTTTTGGATTCTGTTTATTGGAAAGAATCAAAAATTCGCAAGGGAGATCAGATTTCCATAAATGTGGCTAGTTTGAATCCGGCTATCGATCAGATTATAAACACGGCAAATGCTATTTCTGGTCAAGGCGGAGAGTCGGGATATTTTGTTTCTGAAAAGGGATTTATTTTTCTACCTCGAGTAGGGAATTTGTACGTTGATGGGATGACGTATGCGCAGTTGACGGATACGTTACAAACATTGTTTTCAGAATATACCAAATCACCGATAGTATCCGTTCGATTGGTAAATTTTCAGATTATTGTGCTTGGGGAAGTGAGAAGTCAGGGGGTTTTGAAATTTCCAACACCTACCATTGATATATATCACGCCATTGGTATGGCAGGTGGATTGACAGATTTTGGTAAGGGAAGTAGGGTATTATTGATACGTCAAACCGATTCTTCGAGGATTGTTCACCGGATTGATTTGTCGGATCCGAGTATCATTGGTTCGGAGATTTATCAATTACAATCGGGCGATTTAATTTATGTGGAAGCCAATTCGGCCAGGCAAACGCAAACCAGTGTTACGTGGCAATTTATTCCTATTTTGACAGGAAGCTTGTCATTGATTACCACTTTATTGCTTTTTGCAACAAGAATTTAGATTTATGCAATTGAACAGCGGCCAAAATTATACGACTAAACCCAAAGACAATCCGGCATTTCATCCTTATGAGATCGTTCGGAAGGTAATTTTGCCCTTTTGGCCGGTTTATTTACTTACGTTAACGGCAGCTTTTCTTTTTTCAAAGTTCAAGCTTCAATCTGAAATGCCTGTTTTTGAAGTAGGTGCTAAAATTGTATTGCATCAAGACAATGGAATGGATGGAGTAGTGATGCAAGAGTTGGGGATAAAAGAGTCTCAAAATTCGGTTGAGAATGAAATACAAATATTGAAGTCGACCCGGGTGTCTACGGAAGTTACGAAGAGGTTGGGTGCTTATGTTAGGATCATACAAATAGGCGAGATTTCTAAAGCGGCTATGCCTTTTACTTTTCCTATTAAATTTAAGGCCAAGAATGAGGATTCTATCAAGCCATTTAACGTAATTTTCAAATTTGATCCAGTTGCCAAGAAAATAATATTGGAGAACAAGGCTTATTCTTTAAAGTCTCAAGAGGTAGTTATTCAGGATCAAATTTTCAACATGACGGTCAACCCTGATAATTTGGAGACCATCAATATGAACAATCCCTATTCGATTCAGGTGATTGATATTCCTCAGTCGGCGCAACTTATAGCTAATGGTCTCAATGCGAGTAAGGTAGGTGAGAAAACATCCATTATATCGGTTAGTTTTCAAGATTTGAGTGTCACCAATGCCAAGATGATTGTAAATGAAGCTCTCGACATTTACAGTTCATATTCGGTTGCGGAAAAGCGCAAGTCACAACAATATTCTTTGGATTTTATTGAGAATCGATTGAAAATCATTAATGATGAATTAGAGGCGGTTGAAGGACAAATTGAAAATTTCAAGGTTAATAATGGGTTTGTGGATGTGGGAAGTCAGGCAGCATCATTTT
>CBFHXF010000071.1:0-8598 GCA_965659745.1 Bacteroidia bacterium | reverse complement strand
TCTGATGATACACGTTGGAAGTATGGCAATCCTGGCTTTTTTACGCCTATTAGGATAGACGTTGATGACATGCGCTACTAACGTGACGCTATTTTTCAATAGTTTGATCATAGGGACTTATATTTACTATCTGTCAAAAAAAGCGGCCACCTTCAGAGGGGGTATAAATTGAAGTTGTTTGATAAACTGAAAATTGTTAACCGCAGTTTTTTGAAAGATTTTAAAGAGTATGTGGCCAAATCCCTGCGGTCGTGAACACGGGTTGGGGGAGTACTCGCTGCGCTCATGATCCCTGGATGGGGGATAATCAACCCAATGCCCAGCTCCTGCGTCGCTCGGTTCATTTTGGTTTTTATTCGCTTGATGTCCTACGGACCTCAGACGCCTAAAAACAAAAATGCCCCGTAAAGGGGCATTGGGTTGCAGAGGGGAAGGGATTACTCGCTGCTTCGCAGACTCGTGAGCTCCTCCTTACAGTCGTCGGTTCGAACCCTCTGCTCGGGTTCTCATCCTATTAAAACACAAAAGAGCGCCTGAAAATAGGCGCTCTATTGTGTTTTGCAGAGGGGAAGGGATTCGAACCCTCGATACACTTTTGGCGTATACACACTTTCCAGGCGTGCTCCTTCAACCACTCGGACACCCCTCTCTGTCTGGGGTGCAAATATAAGACTTATTTATCCACCAATTACGGACAATTCTAAAAAGTTTAGAGATGAGAGATGAGAGTTTAGAGGGTTCTCTAAACCCTAAACTCTAGACTCTAGACTTTAGACTACAAAGCCTTCCAGCTTCCGTCTACCCATATAAAGCCCATAACCTCTATGAACTCCACATTATCAATGATTATCGTATTAAGCATATCGTAATATTTTAACGCAAATTCGCAATTCAATGTTAAGTCATTGATTGCCTTGTGTTAATAAACGTTTAAATATTAAAATAGTTTTATCCTGCCGTAAATAGGGTTTGTGGTGAACCCTGCCCCTAAACCCTAAACTCTCGACTCTAAACTTAACGCCATCGATGCCCACGAAAATTGCTTCTTCAACTCCGGTAACTTTTCCTGTATTCCTGCTAAATACCCCTCCTCGAAAACAGAATTAAGTCCGAAGGCAATGCTCTCCACGTTCGCCTCACACACCCATCCCGCCTCGCCATGCGGCACCAATTCCGACAAACCGCCTACATTCGTGATTAACATCGGTACGTCGAAGTGATAGGCAATCTGACTTACCCCGCTTTGCGTCGCATTCTTATAAGGCTGGGCCACCAAATCGCAAACCGAAAAATAATCGGCTACCGCCCCGTTCGGGATGAAATGCGTATGTAAATGAACCCGATCTTTATACTCCGAATCATGCAACAAGGCCAAATACGGCTCGGAATCTTCATAAAACTCTCCCGCAATCAATAAATCTACATCCTTCAGCTGACCCGCTACCATCAAAAAGGCCTCAATCAGCCAATCCAAACCCTTATACTTCCGAATAAATCCAAAAAATAAAATATACCGGCGTTGTGAATCCAATCCCAGCCGTTCACAGGCTTCCCCCCGAAGCGTTTTAGCCCCGAAATTATCGTACAGCGGATGCGGATGGTAACTGCTATTGCCTGCGGCGCGTGTTTGGGGGAATTTTAACTGCAAATCTTCCAATACCTTGCGCGACATTGCAACCGCGCCGTTGAGCATGTTAAGGAAAAAATGGGTGAACGGTCGGTCGAAAAATCGGCGCTCGTGCGGTATGATATTGTCTGTTATCGCCACCAATTTGGTATGCTTATTTCCTTGTACCAAACGACCGAAAACGCCGAAACAGGGACCGAAAAAAGGCATCCAAAAGCGGAAAATGATTAAGTCGGGCTTTAACTTCCGATATTTCAATCCTACCCGTATCCAATTCAAGGGATTAACGCTGTTCAGCGCCACATCAATTTTCAAGTCTTCGGGTTGAGGATCGGTGGTGTATTGCGACTCACCGGGAAATAAAAACGACGGGTATTGCAAGGAAAACGTAAGTAAGGTAACCTCGGCATCTTTCATGAATTCACGAGCCAAACGCTCGTTATACGTGGCCAAACCGCCGCGAAGCGGATGCGCAGGACCTACAATAACGATGTGTTTGGGAGCGGTGCTCAATTTACCCGGCTTTTAATGCTGTATTGGTTGCGTTCGGGATTGCTGCGGCTTACGAGTTCCCCCAAAAATCCGGCTAAGAACATCTGCGTACCAATGATCATGGCCAACAATCCAATATAAAAAATAGGGGAGTCGGTTACCAAGGGGGCCGACGTCTTGAGCCAATAGGCGTAGTACATTTTTTTCAACACGATGATCGTGGCCATGAGAAGTCCTACCAAAAAGCTCAATACCCCATAAAGTCCGAAAAAATGCATGGGCCTTTTGCCGAATTTGCTCATAAAATACAAGCTCATCAGGTCCAAAAATCCGTTTACAAATCGATCCATACCAAATTTGGTATGTCCGTATTTGCGGGCACGGTGCTCTACTACTTTTTCGCCAATTTTGGGGAAACCGCCCCATTTGGCCAATACGGGTATGTAACGGTGCATTTCACCGTAAACCTCTATGTTTTTAACCACTTCATGGTGGTAGGATTTGAGTCCACAATTGAAATCGTGCAACTCGATATCGCTCATTTTGCGGGTGGCCCAGTTGAAGAGCTTGGTGGGAAGCGTTTTGGTAATGGGATCGTAACGCTTTTTCTTCCAGCCGCTCACCACATGATAACCGTCGCGTAAAATCATATTGCGCAATTCGGGAATCTCATCGGGAGAATCCTGCAAATCGGCATCCATGGTAATGATAACTTCGCCTTGTGCCTCGGCAAATCCTACGCTTAAAGCACCACTTTTGCCGTAGTTACGGCGCAAACGGATGCCTTTGACTTCGGGCTGTTGGGCGCCAATTTCTTGAATCACCGTCCAAGATGTATCCGTACTGCCGTCGTCTAATAAAAGAACCTCATACGAGAGTTGCTCTTTATCGCAAACCCTTTTGATCCAAGCGCACAATTCGGGCAGGGATTCTTCTTCGTTAAAGAGCGGTACAACTATCGATAGGTTTAACATAGGAATTACAAAAATAGGAATATTTGTATCAATATGTTTTAAAGCCAATGGCTTCTCGTACTTGATTCATCGTTTCTTTGGCGCTTTTTCGGGCTTTTTCGGCTCCGTAGGCGGCAATTTGCTCGAGTTGACTGGTGTTTTCAAGTTGTGCGTTGATTTTATCGCGCAGCGGGGCAATGAAGGTTTCCATGTCGGTGGCCAATTGCTTTTTCAAGTCGCCATATCGAATGCGGCCTTCTTTGTGCTCGGTATCGAAGAAATTAATGGTATCGGCGCTGCATACCAATTGCATCAGGTCGAATAAGTTCTGCACGGGTTGCGATTTGGGCTGTCCGGGTTCGGTAGGACCTGCATCGCTCACGGCGCGCATGATTTTTTTACGCAGCACTTCGGCTTCGTCGTTTAAGTATATGGTATCGGCTTCTCCGGCGCTTTTGCTCATTTTTCCACCGCCCGTAAGTCCGGGAACTTTCACCAATTCTTTCCCCACGGAAAAGGCTTGGGGCTCTGGAAACACCTCTGTATTATAGAGTCTGTTGAAGCGATTTCCGAAGGTGCGTGCCATTTCTAAATGTTGTTCTTGGTCTTTCCCCACGGGCACTTTTACGCCTCTGTGTATCAAGATATCGGCCGCCATTAACACGGGATAGGTGAGCAATCCGGCGTTTACGTTATCGGGTTGCGAGCGCACTTTGTCTTTGAACGAAGTAACACGCTCGAGTTCGCCCATGTAGGCGTTCATATTCAGGAAAAGGTATAATTCGGCTGTTTCGGGAAGGTCTGATTGCAAATAAATGGTGCATTTTTCAGGATCCAAGCCCAAGGCGATGTATTCCGCGAGCACGCGTTGCACGCTGCCTTTAAGATCGGCCGGATTGGGGTGGGTGGTCAAACTGTGGTAGTCTGCAATGAAAAAATACGAGTCGTATTGCTCTTGCAGGGTCAAAAAGTGCTTGAATGCCCCGAAATAATTTCCCAGGTGGAGTTTTCCGGTGGGTCGTATGCCGCTTACCACAATTTCTTTCATGCCACGAATTTACATCGCAAAAATCAAAAGCGCTTGTTATTTCGCCTTATTTTTGCACGGTGTCTACGCGCGTACAAATTACTTGCAGTCCCGAACAGTCAAAAGACGAAGCGTGGATCAACGCCCAATTGCGCAAGCAGGCGGGCATGGGCGCCGACGCCCAGGTAAAATGGATCAAGCGCTCGCTCGACGCGCGGGGCAAATCGCCCTTTTTTATTATCTCGGGGGAAGTTTTTTCGGCCTCAGAGCCCTTTGCCGCTTCAGAACATCTGCCTTTGCAGAACGTGACTACGGCTCCTGTAATCCATATCATTGGGGCGGGACCTGCGGGTTTGTTTGCGGCTTTGGCGTGTATTTCCCAAGGAAAAAAGCCCATTGTTTTAGAGCGCGGAAAGGAGGTCAAGCGCCGCCGCCGTGATTTGGCTTCCCTCAATAAAGAAGGCATTGTAAATGCCGATTCGAATTATTGCTTTGGGGAAGGCGGAGCCGGCACGTATTCCGATGGAAAGCTATACACGCGCAGCAAGAAACGGGGGTCGGTGACCACTGTTTTAGATACCTTGGTGCATTACGGTGCCGATCCGGTGATTCAGTATGAGGCGCATCCGCATATTGGCACGAACAAATTGCCGGGTATTATTGAGAATATTCGGGAAGCTATTATTGAGGCCGGCGGTGAAGTGCGTTTTGATACGCGGGTAACGGATTTTATTTGCGAAAACGACCGGGTAACGCACTTGGAATACAATGGAAATGCTAGGGAGGCGGTGCAATCGGTTATTTTGGCTACCGGACATTCGGCGCGAGATATTTTTGAATGGTTTCATCACAATAAGAGGTATATCGAGGTTAAGCCTTTTGCTTTGGGCGTGCGATTAGAGCATCCGCAAGAAATAATCGATCAAATACAATATAAATGCGAAGCGCGTGGGGCGTATTTACCTCCAAGTTCGTATTCGCTCGTTGAGCAGGTGAAAGGCGCCGGGGTATTCTCATTTTGCATGTGTCCGGGCGGCATTATAGCTCCAGCGGCTACGGCTCCGGGGGAAGTTGTGGTGAACGGCTGGTCTCCCAGCAAGCGCAACGGCGCCTTTGCCAATAGTGGTTTTGTGGTATCGGTAGACGAGAAAGATTTTGCGCCTTTCGACAAACACGGCACTTTACAGGGTTTGGAATTTCAGTCGCATTGGGAGCGCAAGGCGTTCCAGGTGAGCGGATCTATACAGGCTCCGGCCCAGCGCATGGAAGACTTCCTACAGAAAAAAACATCGACAAATTTGCCGGGTAACAGTTACATACCGGGATTGGTGAGTGCGGATATTAGAACGGTTTTGCCGCCGCAGGTAAGCGATAGGATAGGCGGGGCCTTGTTGCAAATTTCGAAGAAAATGCCGCGTTTCAGAACAAACGAGGCGATTTTGGTGGGAGTAGAAAGTCGCACGAGCAGTCCGGTGCGGATACCCCGCGATGCAGAAGGGTTGCATCATCCCGAATTATTGAATTTGTATCCGTGTGGGGAAGGTCCGGGTTATGCGGGCGGTATTATGAGTGCGGCGATGGACGGTTTGAAGGTGGCGGATCGGGTTTGTCAAAAAAACATGACGTCATAGTGAAGTCATTTTCTTGCTATGGTAAATTTGGTAATGTTTTTTCATAATTCATGTTGATTTTTTAATGTTTGCTTGTTGATTTAGTAATTGGGTCATTGTTTTTAATTCATAAATAAAACTTCCGGTATAGGGGTTAATGAATTCTGAATATATCAGTGATGATTTTGTAGGCCTCGGTCATGAAAAACTCGTTATGGTTTTTAGTGGTGGTAGGGTGTTTTTTTTTAGTATGTATAATGGGGATATCATGCTTTAATTGGTGATTGTTGAGCATAGAAATGGGTAGGTTTCAATGGCGTTATTTGTGGCTTGACAACTGTAAAATAGTTACGTATTATGACAACACATTACAATTTAAAAACACTGAAAGAACGATTTAAGGCCATGGGTCTTGCTGTTCTTATGGCGGTTTCAGGAAATGCGTTTTCGCAAATTTCCGGTAACGTTACGGTGGGAACCACATCTGGGGCAGATTATGCTTCGTTGACAGATTTGGCAACTGCTATTAGCGGATCTGGAGTGAACGGCGCGTTGAATGTAACAGTTACTTCTGATTTAAGTGAAACGGCAATTGTGTATTTGCGCAAGAACGCCTCACTTCCTCCTACCAGCACCAATACGATTACGATAGACGGTAAAGGTTACAAGTTGCGCAGTACAGGTGCAAATGCGGCAATTGTTTTTGATGGCATTTCTTACACTACAATAAAGGGATTAACCATCGAAAAATACACTACAAGTTTGAATCAAAAGGGTATTCAGTTCATGAATAATGCACAGTATAATACTATTGATAAGTGTAATATTGAATTTGCGTTATTGACAACGGGTACTACCTCTTCTTCTAGTGGTGGCGCTTATGTAGTGTTTTCACAGAGTACAACATCTATGGCATCGTCTGGAACGGCTCCTTCGGGGTCTTACAACACCGTGCAAAATTGCTTAATGAAAACTACGAACTCAAATAGTCCGGGTCCTTTTTGCGCTATTTTTGATTACGGTAGTTCATCATGGAACGCGGCTACTGCTTCTAACAATACGTTTAAGGGTAATACCATTGAGAATTTTTATTATTATGGTGTGTATAACTACTATACCAACGGGGAGCAGTTTATTAATAATGATATTTCCCGTGCCAATGCCACATCTAATAATGCGTATTCTGCGACATACTTGGTTTACTCATATTATACCCGTAGTACCAATCGCTCTACGAATTATGAAGGAAATAATTTCCATGACTTACCTTATAAAGGGGCTACTTCTAAAGACGCTTATACCAGTACTGTATATGGTATTTATGCGTATTATAATTATGGTACTGCTGCCAATAACTTTATGATTAAGGATAATACATTCCAGAATATCGAATGTGGTTCTACTAATTATTTTGGATATTGCTATTATAATTATTATGCGAATTATGACGGCAATATGGTTCGTAATTGGAATTCCAATGGTGCCAGTGCCTATTTGTATGGTTGGTATATGTATTATCAATACAACGATCATATTTTTAGGAATAATACAATAAGAGATTGTAGAACCGGTTATTATACCTATTTTATATATTGTTATTATGGAGATAAGAAGATATTTACTAATAATAAAATTGTAAATAATAGTACGGCTCAAGGTAGTACTGGTTATACGTACTGTTTCTATATTTATTATCCTTTAAATTCAGCAGTAAACGTTTTTGAAGATAACGTTATTGATTCTAACGATTTCGGATGTTATGTGTATGGTACTTATTTATATTATTGGAATGGTACTTTTAATCGTAACAGAATTACGAATAATGAGATTTACAACCCAAGTTACGGAACTCCATACGGTTATATTTACAGTATGTACTTGTATTATTATTTTAATTTGCAGTGTAATAATAACGTTGTAGCTAATAATTTAGGCTATTATGGGGTGATGGGTTTGTATTGCTATTCGAGCAATAGTGGTAATTACGTTGCGGAGTTTAAGCAAAATACGGTAAAAATTAATGGTTCGAACTCTTCCTATGGCTATCATTATGCCTATGGTTTGTATGTGTATCCTTACTACCACACAAAAGTGAATGTAATTGGTAACCAGGTTGATTTGCGTAATAACTATTATGCATATTTTACATATACATATAATACAGGCGGGACTATTTTGTGGGATTATAATAATTATTATTTATACAATAATGGTACTAATTATTCCTACAGCCAAAATGGTACGGCTAGTTCTGTTGCAGAATGGATTAATACCGGCTTGCCAGGTACTCACGAAACAGCCATTCCTCCTACATATAAGGATGAAGCAAAGGGTGATTTTAGTTTAAACGTTTTCGAACTACAAAATAAAGTTCCTAAAATTAATTCTTTGCACACTTGGTTGCCTACTTGGAATACAGATGATGTTAATAAAGCAGATCGTAATCCAGTACGTTCTGATGTAGGAGCTTTTGAAGGTTACATGAACATTACCGGTGTTAAAACAGAAGCTACTGTTGCATCACAAGTATGTTCAGGTCATCAATTTGAAGGCGATATTACAATCTTGAACTCTTACACCGATACCGTTTATGGTTTCAATGTGACCATGATGAGTGATCGCGGTGCTAAAGTTACCCAAGCAGTTAAAGATCGCATTTTACCTGGTGCTACATTAAAAGTTAAATTTGATGAGAAGTTATTCTTGAATGAATTTGGAAAAACAAAAATCATGATTTTTGTAGACGCTGGTGACGATGATTTGTCAGACGATACATTGTATTTGAATACAGATGTATTGCCAGCACCAGGTGGGGGAATGTATACATCTTCACCCAAATCAACTCAAGCTGTTTACCAATTGGGTAAGCCTAACGACGTAACGATTTTA
>CBFHXF010000070.1:4479-8700 GCA_965659745.1 Bacteroidia bacterium | reverse complement strand
TCGATGCCTATTACCTAGACCTCTATTATCGAAAACTGCTCTACCAAAAATACCATACCCAAAGATCCACCACATCCCCTATTGCGAATAACAAATTACTCGGTTTTTATTTGCAAGAATCGCAACTACTCGCGCAAAGCCTTCCCCTCACCAACGTTAACCGCCGCATTACCCTTCCCCTCATTACCGAAAATCTCAACGCCCTCAACGATACCATCGCTTATAACCGCGTTATCCAAACCAAAAACACCCAAAAAACATGGAATTACCTCCAAGAATTGGGTAGCTCCGACCCGCAAATCCAAAAATTACCCCTCCACCTTAAATCCTTTTATATAAGCGCACGCGATTCGTTTTATTCCTGGACCTACGAAGACGTATTAACAAAACATAACGAACAAGAATACCTCAACTTTATACAAAAATTCCCCTCTGCACCCCAAGTTAAACACGCCCTCACACAAGCAGACGAACTCGCATTCGCCCAATGCCGCAATGCCCATTCCGCCCCCATCTATACCGCCTATCTCGAAAAATACCCATACGGCAAGTACCGAAAACAAGCCAAAATGTTGCTGCGTTACCTCACCGTGGTACCCGTGCCCTATGCCCGCGCCGATGGCAAATATCTATTCGTAGATTCCATGAACATGAGGCCTTGGATCGATTCTGCCTACGATTTCGCTTATCCCTTCTGTCTCAAACACCATAAAAAATGGACGTCCAACGCCGCTACCCTCATTTCCGGCTGTGCCTTGGTGATGAAAAAAGACGAGTTCGACCGCAATCAGTGGTACTTTATCGAAAAAGATGGAACTCCATTTAACGAAAAGCGCTACGATGAAATCCGACAGATATCAAGAGAATATGCCATCGTAAGCCTCTCTAACCGCCACGGACTTATCGATGGGCATGGGCGTGAACTGCTTCCCCCGATATTCGAACGCATATTTTTCGATACCCAAACTCAGGTGGGAACCGTGTTCAATGGCGAATTTTGGGCCCTCTTCAACCAATACGGAAAACGTATTTCTAAGTTCGAATACAACGAAATAATCACCCACTTAGAAGAATCCAAAGCCCCCATCGCCCTACCCAGATTTGAAAATAACCGCATCCTCGTGCGCAAAGAAAACGCCCTCTTGGTTTTAGATTTCGAGGGAAATCAACGCTTCCTGGGCACATTTACCCAAATTACACCCTTCCTGAACTACCTCGCCGTTGCTACCTTACCCGATAAACGACAGTTGCTAATCGACACCAACGGCAACGCCCTCAGCGATACCTTTGTTTCATTGGTTCCGTATATACCAGGTCAATTTTACCAAGCTCAATTACCCGGTAAAAAGCCCCAATATGCCGCCCTTCTCATAGCCCAATCCCAAACCAAACTGCTGCGCCTCCGCTCTGAAAGCCCCATAGAATTTGCATGGTATTGGGATAATCCGCACTTCCTGAGTAAAATAAATGGCGAATGGCACATCCATAATGCCCAAGATTCACTGGTTTTTAAAAGCAAGACCGGCGACTTCAAAAGCCATGCCCAAACCCTCTTCATTAGCCTCCAACGTAAAAATCCAAAACTTCGAAATTCCCCTTGGGTAAAAAAATGGTTCAATCCCTATTCCCATTCATTTAGCTCGGCCGCATCCGAAGAAATAGGCGTACTGCAAAACAAACGCATCGTGCTTTACGACAATAATAAAGCCCTTCTTTATAAGGTAGACGAAACCCCGCTGCCCATTTTTCACGAATCCAAAAGCACCCCAGACGTATCCAATATCAGAGAAATTTTTCGCATAAATCGCAACGACCTGCTCATGGTGCGCACCGATTCGAGCCAAACCCTGATAGATCTTAACGGTAAAATGCAGTTCGAATTTACCCACCAAACCATAGAAGAAATTACCCCGCCCTATTTCCTACAATCACGTCCCGACGGACAGTTCCTCATCACCGAAAACAATAAAACCATCATAGGTCCCTTCGATGAAATCAATGAAGAAGGATTTGAAGGTTATTTTCTACTCAACAAAACCGATAAATGGATCTGGGTAGATGCCAAAAAACGGTGGTTCGGAGAATTAGAATAAAAAAAGGTCCGCAAATTGCGGACCTTTTTTTAACCAATAAACATTCAACTTATTATCTTTTTCCTTTGCGTACGTGCATCTTATGACAACGGATCCATTTCGCATAGTTCTCTTTGCCAATTACTTCTTTAACCCCATTTAAATATTCGCGCTCGCAATTCTTAATTTTGCCAGCCGCTTCCAAACGGTCTTTTGCATTCTTGATCTTTTCACGAGTTACACTGCGAATTTTCATCAAACCTTCAGTAAGATTCTTCTTCGCCACCATCAACTTTTCATCGCGCTGTTTTTCGGTAATTTTACCGTTGCGAAAAGCAACCATAATTTCATCTACTGCTGCTTTATATTTCTCCATTGAAGCCCGGCGCATTTCAATCGCCTCACCACGGAACTTCTCGTCTACACGCGATAAAACTTCGCGATTTGCCTTCATGCACTCGATTTTAGCTTTGTGTAATTTCGCTAATGCCTCTTTGTTTTCACGTGTCAATTTCAATACATCGCTGCAAGACTTTACCATAGAATCTTTGCGACCTCCACGGGTTTCAACAAAAGAGAAGTAATCCGTATCCAATATTTCAGGAACACTCATAATTTCCAATTCCTGATCTTCAGTAGCATCTGTTACTATTGGATCTTCCATAAAACTTCCTAAGCTGTCAACCACCGCATCTACGGTTTCGTCAGCCGCTAATTCGATTGCAATTTGATTGCCGGCATCTACTAATTCATCCTTCTTACAAGAAGAAACGGCCAAGGCAAATACCATTGCCAGCGCCACTAAAAATTGATTTTTCATGTTTTTATATTACTGATTTTGAAACTAAGACGATACGCTCCAATAAATGGTTGGGAACGCAAATTAAAAAAAAACAACCCTAACCCAGAAACCATATATTTATGCAACACCCCAACCTTTTTGCCTAATTTTCGTCTCTGACTAATATACGTAACCCATTTTGGACTATTCGCAACTGATACAACGCTGCATCGACGACCATTCTAAAGCCAAAAAAGAGCTTTACGAATGTTTCGCCCCTGCCATGTTTGCCATCTGTTGCCGCTATGCCAAAAACCAAGAAGACGCCGAAGACATCTTCCAACAATCCTTTATCAAAGTCTACGAAAAACTCCACCAAATCCGCGACCCAAAAACCCTACCGGGTTGGCTCAAATCTATTTTCATTCGGGAAGCCCTCGACTTCTACAAATCGCAATACCAAAAACAAAGTTTCACGGAACTCAACGACTACGACCTGCGCCAGTTCGACATGAACGAAGCCGTGGAACACCTCAATATGACAGAAATCCGTGCCGAAATCAACAAACTCCCCGATAAATGCCGCATGGTCTTCAACTTATTTGTGATCGACGGATTCAGTCACCAAGAAATAAGTGAATTGACTCAAATAAGCATTGGCACTTCCAAATCCCAACTTTTTGAAGCCAAAAAGCGTCTTAAAGTTCAAATCAGTAAAAAATACGACTATATAGCCACACAGAATGAGCGATAATTGGGAACATATCATTAAAAACAAGCTTCAAAATGATGCAGTAACGCCACCTCCTTCTGCGTGGGAGGCGATTAATGATAGCGTGTGGACAGACAAAATCAAAGGCAAAACCCAAGAGGCATCCCACCCACCCGTTCCTAAAAAACTCACTCAGAGTATTTTCCAACAAAACCAAATTCATACTTTTCTCGGGGGAATCAGCCTCAAGGCGGCGGCCATTGTTATCGGTGTAACCGCCAGCGCGCTGGCAATCTACACCCAAACCAAAAACTCCCAAGCTCCCAACTCCCAACCCCAAACGGAAGTAACCACCAATGCCAGCAACCCTCAAACCGAGATAACCCAAACCCCTAAGTCCCAACTTCAAACTCCCACAACCTCAAACCCCGTAACCCCTCAAACCTTTATAACCCAAGCCCCCAACTCCCCACTTCAAACTCCCACAACCTCAAACCCTGTAACCCCTCGAACCCTTATAACCCAAGCCCCCAACTTCCCACTTCAAACCGAAGAAGCCCTCTACTCCAAATCCCTCACCTACTCCCCCCTCGACCCCTTAAATCCATTGGCGCTGTTCCCCGATTTCCCCCAAAAAAAGAAATCGAAACCCAGCC